>NZ_CP034879.1:253362-553362 GCF_005081945.1 Buchnera aphidicola (Brachycaudus cardui)
GGAGTTAAAAGACGATGGAGTGTATACTAAAAAAAGCATTGTAATAATCATATATTAATAATAGTTTTATTTACAGATTAGATTGTAATTATGAGAAAGAAATAATGAAAAAAACAGCTATAGTATTGAGCGAAGTAATGTTATTTTTAACGATATTACTAAATTTTGGAATGTCTTGGAGTGATATTACTCCTACTAAAAATAAAATTTTTTCTAGAGAACCAGCTCCCAGTTTAGCTCCAATGTTAGAAAAAGTTATGCCAGCTGTAATAAGTATTAATATCGAAGGAAGTACTGTTGTACATACTTCTCGTTTACCTAATCAATTTCAACCATTTTTTGGTGATAATTCTCCTTTTTGTCAAGGTAACTCACCATTTAGAAATTCTCCTTTTTGTCGTTCAAATCCAAATTCTGATAATACACACGAAAAATTTCGTGCATTAGGTTCTGGTGTTATTATTAATGCTGATAAAGGCTATGCAGTCACTAATAATCATGTTGTAGAACATGCTAATAAGATTCAAGTGCAACTAAGTGATGGACGTCGATATGAAGCTGAAATTATTGGAAAAGATTCACGTTCTGATATTGCTTTAATAAAATTAAAAAATGCAAGTAATTTATGTGCAATAAAAATTGCTGATTCTGATACTTTACGAGTAGGAGATTATACTGTAGCTATTGGTAATCCATATGGTCTTGGAGAAACTGTTACTTCAGGTATTATTTCTGCTTTAGGAAGAAGTGGATTAAATATTGAACACTATGAAAATTTTATTCAGACTGATGCAGCAATTAATAGAGGCAATTCTGGTGGAGCATTAGTAAATTTAAATGGTGAATTAATAGGTATTAATACTGCTATTTTAGCTCCAGATGGTGGAAATATTGGAATCGGATTTGCAATTCCTGGTAATATGGTAAAAAACTTAACTGCACAAATGGTTCAATTTGGACAGGTAAGAAGAGGTGAATTAGGTATAATAGGTATGGAGTTAAATTCCGATTTAGCTCAAATTATGAAAATAAATGCACAAAAAGGTGCGTTTGTAAGTCAAGTTTTACCTAATTCTTCTGCATTTGAAGCGGGAATAAAAGCTGGTGATATTATTGTTTCTTTAAATAAAAAACCTATTAACAGTTTTTCATCTTTACGTGCTGAAGTAGGATCTTTACCAGTAACGACTAAAATGGAATTAGGAATTTTTAGGGAAGGAAAAATTAAAAATGTTATTGTTGAATTAAAAAGTTCTTTAAAACATAATTTAAATTCAGAAAACCGTTATATAGGAATTGAAGGTTTAGATTTAAGTGATTATCTATTCAATGGTACGAAAGGTATAAAAGTAGAAAATGTAAAAATAAATACCTTAGGAGCAAAAATTGGTTTTAAAAAAGATGATGTGATTATAGGAGTTAATCAACAATTAGTTGCTAATATAAAAGAATTAAAAATAATTTTAGATACTAAACCTAAAATATTAGTTTTTAGTGTTAAAAGAGGCGATGACAATATATATTTAGTGAGTGAATAATTTTATCTAGTCCCGCCCGAAAAAATACGGGCGGATTGCTTATTTTTTATGATATTTTTCTTAAAAGTTGATTAATCTCTGTTTTTCCTAACGTTTTTGAATCTACTTTTTTGACAATAATTGCAGCATAAAGATTGTAGTTGCCATTTGTTGATGGTAAACTTCCAGATACTACTACAGAATTAGCTGGTACTTTTCCATATAAGATTTCTCTAGTTTCTCTATTATATATTTTCGTACTTTGTCCAATAAAAACACCCATAGAAATTACGGAGCCTTCTTCGACAATAACTCCTTCTACTATTTCTGAACGTGCACCAATAAAACAGTTATCTTCAATAATTGTAGGATTATTTTGTAAGGGCTCTAATACACCTCCTATACCAACGCCACCAGAAAGATGTACATTTTTACCAATCTGAGCACAAGAACCTACAGTAGCCCAGGTGTCAATCATAGTACCTTTGTCAATATATGCGCCAATATTTACATAAGAAGGCATAACTACTGTATTATGATTAATAAATGCACCATATCGAACTGTAGCTGGTGGTACTATTCGAATTTTTTCTCTTTTAAATTTTTTTTCATTATATTTTTCATATTTCAATGGAATTTTATCGTAGTAATTGGTATGCTCTCCTAAGATGAGATTATTTTTTTTAATATAAATATATAATAACACTGCTTTTTTTATCCATTCATGCGTAATCCATCTACCGTCTTTTTTTTCTGCAATTCTGATGATACCATCATTTAATAATTGAATAATATGCTCAATAGTTTCAAGTACATTTTCATTAATATTATTAATATTTATTTCATGTTTTTTTATATAAGCTTCTTCAATAATTTTTTTAAATAATTGCATTTTTTTAATTTCACCTAATTTTTTTGATTAATAAAATACTGTTTTTTAAGACATCATATCTTGATAAAGATTTAGTTTTTATTAACTAATCTTGGCGAAATTTTTTCATTTTTTTGCCATGTTAAAATATCGCATCCATATTCTGTAACTAATATAGTGTGTTCATATTGAGCTGATAAAGAACGATCTTTAGTTTTTACAGTCCATCCATCTTTCATGCACTTAACTTGAGGATTTCCAACATTAATCATCGGTTCAATAGTAAAAATCATTCCTTTTTCTAAAATAGTATTGTTTTCTTTGTTTTTATAATGTAAGACGTGAGGTGCTTCATGAAAATTACGTCCAATACCATGCCCGCAATATTCTTTAACAACAGAAAATTGATTATCTTCAACATATTGTTGAATAACTTCTCCAATTTTATATAAAGGTATACCCGGTTGAACTATTTTTAAGGATCTATAAAGACTTTCTTTAGCAACTTTACATAAACGTTGAGATAAAATATTTTTTTTTCCTATAAAAAACATTTTTGAAGTATCACCATGATAATTATTTTTAATCACTGTGATATCAATATTAATTATATCCCCTTCTTTTAATATTTGTTTCTTATTTGGAATTCCATGGCATACTACATCGTTAACAGAAGTACAAATTGATTTTGGGAATCCATGATATCCTAGACATGCCGAAATAGCTTTTTTTTCATATACAATAAAATCATGACAAAGTTGATTAATATCTTCCGTAGTGATATTTGGTTTAATATACTGTTCTATCATTTCTAGAACTTCAGCTGCGATTTTTCCAGATATTCTCATTTTTTTTATTTCTGATTCTGTTTTAATGATACAACTCATAATATTTAGCCGTTTTTTATATCAATTTATTAAATTTAAGATATATAAATTATACTTTAAAGTAAATTTTTTTAAAAATTAATTGCTTATTTGTATAAAATATAAAAGATATCAATAATTATTAATATTTTCAGTTGAAAAATATGATATAAATTATTTTATAAAGTATAAAAACTATGTATAAAAATATTATACTAATATATTGATCTTTATTTTTATTTAATATAATACTTATAAAGTACTTAAAATTTTTTACATCTTTACACTTAAAAAAAATTTTTTATAAAATCAAGAGGTAGTTATGGAAATAGTATCAATGCGCGATATGTTAAAAGCAGGAGTTCATTTTGGTCATCAAACACGTTATTGGAATCCTAAAATGAAACCTTTTATTTTCGGTACTCGCAATAGAGTTCACATTATTAATTTAGAAAAAACTCTTCCTATGTTTCAATTTGCTCTTAGCGAATTAAAAAAAATTTCTCTTAGAAAAGGAAGAATATTATTTGTCGGTACAAAACGAGCTGCTAGTAAGGGTATAAAAGAAGTTGCGATTAACTGTGATCAGTTTTATGTAAATCATCGCTGGTTAGGTGGTATGTTAACTAATTGGAAAACTGTTCGACAGTCTATAAAACGCTTAAAAGATTTAGAAATAGAATCAAAAGATGGTACTTTTTCTAAATTAACTAAAAAAGAAGCTTTAATAAGAACACGAGAGTTATCTAAATTAGAGAATAGTTTAGGAGGTATTAAAAATATGGGAGGATTGCCTGATTGTTTATTTGTTATTGACGCTTCACATGAGCATATTGCTATAAGAGAAGCAAATAATTTAGGTATTCCTGTTTTTTCCATAGTGGATACTAATTCTAATCCTGATGGGGTAGATTATGTTATACCTGGTAATGATGATGCTATTAGATCAGTCGCTTTATATTTAAAATTAGTATCATTTAGTATTTTAAAAATAAATCATCAAGTTTCATTAGATAAAGTTTCAAAAAATTCTAACAAAAACATAAATGTAGAATAAATTATTTTTTAATCTGATGCTTTAAAAATAAAATTCAATATTATTGAAATAAAAATATTTTTTAAAAAAGGAAATTTAATGAAAATTAATACTGCTGAGCTAATTAAAATTCTCAGATCTCGCACAGGAGCAGGTTTTTTGGAATGTAAACGAGCATTATTTGAAGAAAATGGAGATATAGAATTAGCAATTGATAATTTGCGTAAATCAGGCAAAACGCATGCTGAGAAAAAAATAAATAATATTACAAAACAAGGTATGATTTTTTTAAAAACAGAAAATGATATTGGTGTAATCCTTGAATTAAACAGTGAAACTGATTTTGTTTCACAAGATAACTTATTTATATTATTAGGGAAAAATATTATTTCAACAGCATTAAAAAATAAAATTAAAGATATTAATGAAATAAGA
Organism: Buchnera aphidicola (Brachycaudus cardui); assembly: GCF_005081945.1. Lineage (NCBI taxonomy): Bacteria > Pseudomonadati > Pseudomonadota > Gammaproteobacteria > Enterobacterales > Erwiniaceae > Buchnera > Buchnera aphidicola. The sequence continues at coordinate 258,088 of NZ_CP034879.1, forward strand.
GATATTTTTGAAGATAAAAGAATAGATTTAGTCTCGAAAGTAGGTGAAAATATTAATATACGTCGTTTTCATTTTATGCAAGGTGAAAATATTGTTTCATATATTCATGGTGTTAGAATTGGTGTATTAGTGGATGCTAACTATTTTAATAATTCTATTATGCTAAAAAATATTGCAATGCATATAGCTGCAAGTAAACCAAAATATGTGCATCCAAAAAACGTATCAAATGCTGTTTTTAAACGTGAATATGACATTCAAGTAGAATTAGCAAAAAAACTTAATAAACCTTCTAGTGTATTAAAGAAAATTGTAGAAGGAAGAATGAATAAATTTATTAATAATATTTCTCTAACAGGTCAAAATTTTATTATGGATTCTAATAAAACCGTAGGAGATATATTAAACGAACAGAATGGATATATTAAATCATTTATTAGATTTGAATTAGGTGAAGTTATTCTCTAAAAACATTATGCATTTAAAGAATATTAAAACTATTTTTTAAAAAAATATTTGATATTTTAATATTAATATAAAAATATATTTAGGTTGAAAAATATGTCTACGAATGAAAAATTTATATATCGACGTATTTTATTAAAAATAAGTGGAGAAGTATTACAAGGAGTTAATCAATTTGGCATTGATATGAAATCTTTAAAAAGAATAGCAAAAGAAATTAAATCTATAGTAGAGATTGGTATTCAAGTTGGCTTAGTTATTGGAAGTGGTAATTTATTCCGTGGTGCAAGATTATCTAAAATGGGTTTAAATAGAGTAGCCTCTGATCATATAGGTATATTATCAACAGTGATTAACAGTTTAGCTATGAGAGATGCAATCAATTCTCTTTCTTCTATTAAAACTTGTTTGATGTCTGCAATACCATTAAATGGTATTTGTGAGATATATAGTTATGAGAAAGCCATGAGTTTATTATCTAATCAATTTGTTATCATATTTGCTGCTGGTACAGGAAATCCTTTTTTTACAACTGATTCAGCTGCTTGTTTACGGGGTATTGAGACAGAAGCTGATATTATTTTGAAAGGTACTAAAGTTAATGGTGTATATTCAACAGATCCAAAAAAAGATTCTAATGCTATTCTTTATAAAAAATTAACATATAAAGATGTTTTACACAATGAACTAAAAGTAATGGATTTAGCTGCTTTTACTCTGGCTCGAGATTATCAGTTACCCATTCGAGTTTTTAATATTAACGAACCTGGATCTTTGTATCGTATTATTATGGGTAATGATGAAGGAACACTGATTACTAAATAAATATTTTAATAAAAATATTTATTATATAAAATAATTGTTACTAAATTTAAGTAGATATTCTATAGGTGACGATGTGATCAATCAGATTAATACCAAAAGTCATACGCAAATGGAAACATGTATTCAAATATTTCAAAGTAACGTAAATAATATTAGAACTGGTCGAGCATCACCGACATTACTCAATAGTATTTATATTGAATATTTTGGTTCTAAAACTTCTTTACTTCAAGTATCTAATATAGTAGTTGAAGATACACATACTTTAAAAATTAATGTTTTTGATAGTTCTATTACATCTTTAGTTAGAAAAGCAATTTTAAACTCTAATTTAGATTTAAATCCTATTGTACACGGTAAAGATATACTAATACCAATACCAGCATTAACAGAAGAAAGAAGAATAAAATTAATTAAAATAATTCGAAGTTATTCAGAACATAGTCGTATTTGTATTCGTAATATTCGTAGAGATTCTAATGACAAGATTAAGAAACTTCTCAAAGATAAAATAATTAGTGAAGATGAAGAGCGTACTTCACAAATTAAAATACAAAAAATGACAGATAAATATATTAAAAAAATAGAATCTATTTTATTGAAAAAAGAAAGAGAACTAATGAAATTTTAAAAATATATATTTTATCTCATAATATATAATATACATATTAATTTTATTATTAAAATTAATAATTTTTTATAACAAGAATATTTATGAAAAAAATAACCATTTTAGGATCAACTGGTTCTATCGGCATCAGTACATTGTCTATTATTCAGAAACATCCGAATTTATTTAAAGTAATTGCTTTAGTAGCTGATACAAATATTACAACTATGTTGAAGCAATGCGAGTTGTTTTCTCCTGATTGGGTAGCAATGAATAATGAAGAATCTGCTAATATATTAAGACGAAAATTAAAAGAAAGAAAAATAAAAACAAACGTTTTATCTGGAGAAAAAAGTATTTGTGAATTAGCTGCATTACCAGAAACTGATCAAGTTATAGCAGCTATTGTTGGAATAGCAGGGTTATTACCTATACTATCTGCTATATATGCTGGAAAAATAATATTATTAGCTAATAAAGAATCTTTAATTACATCTGGTAATTTATTTATGAAAGCATTGTCTGCTAGTGGAGCTAAGATTTTCCCTATTGATAGTGAGCATAATGCTATTTTTCAAGTTTTGCCTTTAAATATGCAGGAAAATATAGGTATAGCAGATTTTAAAGAAAATGGTGTAAAAAACATTATTTTAACTGCTTCTGGTGGTCCTTTCTATAATTTTTCTTCATATGATTTGTCTCGTGTAACTCCAATACAAGCATGTTCTCATCCTAACTGGTCTATGGGAAAAAAAATATCTGTAGATTCTGCAACTATGATGAATAAGGGTTTAGAATATGCTGAAGCAAGATGGTTATTTAATGCTTCAGAATCTGAAATTAAAATCTTGATTCATCCTGAATCAATAATTCATTCTATGGTGCAGTATTATGATGGAGCATTATTAGCGCAATTATCAATTCCTGATATAAGAATTGCTATTTCTTATGCTATGTCTTGGCCTTGTCGTATCGATTCGGGAGCAGATACTTTAAATTTTTCTCAGATTAATAACTTATCTTTTTTCGAGCCAGATTTTATTAAATTTCCATGCTTAAAATTAGCTATTGATGCTTTTTCTCAAGGTCAAGCCGCTATGACTGTATTAAATGCTGCTAATGAAATTGCTGTATCTGCTTTTCTTGAATCTAAAATTTCATTCACTAAAATTTTTGAAATAAATATTGAGATATTACTTTCTTCTTGTTTTTCAGAGCCTAAATCTATTGAAGATATTATAGACATTGATAGAATATCAAGGATATCAGCTGAGAAAAAAGTATCATCGTTAGTGTTTTAAAGATATATAATTAAATTATGTGGTTATTATATTCATAATCTTTTAATACAATTCTATTTTAAAGAGAAATTTATACGCATCATGTTTTGCAACTCTTCATTAAAATACAAAAAAAAAATTGAAGAAAACAATCTTCATCATATAGCAATTATTATGGATGGAAATGGACGATGGGCTAATAAAAAAGGGAAAATACGTATATTAGGTCACAAAGCAGGTTTTAAAGCAGTAAAGAAAACAGTAAAATTTGCTGTTTTAAATAATTTAAAAATATTAACATTATATGCGTTCAGTAGTGAAAACTGGAGTCGTCCATTATTTGAAGTGCAATCGTTAATCAAGTTATTTTTATTTGCATTAGACAGTGAAATTGAAAATTTAAAAAAATTTAATATTAGATTAAAGATTATTGGAGATATAACACATTTTGATAAAAAATTACAACATAATATCAATACAGTAGAAAAAATAACTGTCAAAAATAAAGGTTTAATTTTAAATATCGCTCTTAATTATGGTGGAAGATGGGATATAATTCAAAGTGTTAAAAAAATTATTAATCAAGTTCAAAAAGGATCTTTAAATATAGAAGAAATTAGTGAGCATACTTTTACTAAATTTCTATCTACTAGTGAACTTCTACCTGTTGATTTAGTTATAAGAACTGGAGGAGAAAAAAGAATTAGTAATTTTTTGTTATGGCAAATAGCCTATTCTGAATTATATTTTACTGATGTTTTATGGCCTGATTTTAATCAATATATTTTTCAAGATGCCATAGATTCTTTTATATCTCGTGAACGTCGTTTTGGAGGGTTAAAAAAACATGATAAATAATATTTTTAATGATCAATAAATTTTAAGAATATATTAAAAAATTATGTTTTGATATATTAGTTAATTATCTTTAACTTTATAGTTTCTTCTAAACTCTCATGAGTTTTAAAAAAAAATTACAAAATATATAATCTATTGCAGGAAAAATAGGGATAATGTTCATAAAAAATTTTTGTATAGCTTTTTTAATATTTTTTAGTGTTGCTGTTTATGCAGATAGTACATGGATCGTACAAGATATTAAATTGCAAGGATTAAAAAATTTTTCAAAAAAGGAAACATTAAAAAATATTGTTTTTGGCATTGGAAGTAAAATCTCTGAGTATGATGTAAAAAATAGTATTAAAGCTTTATTTCAAACTGGAAAATTTGAAGATATTAAAGTAATTTATTCGGGGAAAACTATTATTTTTAATGTTCAAGAAAGGCCACTTATTTCCAATGTTATTATATCTGGTAACAATATTATTTCTGATTCTATATTAGATAGATATTTAAAAAAATTAAAGATTGAAAAAGGTTCTGTATTTCATCCTTTTATAATAAATACTTTTATTCAAACAATAAAAGATTTTTATCATGATCTTGGAAAACATAAAGCTAATATTAAAATATTGAAAGTTTTTTCTAAAGATAATACTGTTCGTTTAAAAATACTGATTAATGAAGGTGCTTTAACAAAAATTAATAGTATTAGAATAATTGGAAATAAAGATGTTTCTGAAGATAAAATTATTTCATTATTTAAATTAAAAGATCAGAATGTTTGGTGGAATTTTTTAGATAAAAATACTTATTCTTCTAAAGCATTGAATGATGATTTAAATCGTCTAAGTAGTTTTTATTTAAACAGAGGATATTTTTATTTTAATATAGATGATAAAAAAGTAAAATTTTTTAAAGATAAAAATTATGTGGATATTCATATCAATATTTTTGAAGGAAAACAGTATAAAATTGATAGTGTTTTTATTAATGGTAATTTATTTCAATATGAAAAAATAATTAAAAATATTATTAATATTAATGATAATGAGTTATATAATAAAGAAAAAATTGATTCTATTTTAAAACAAATTACAATTTTATTGTCTGAATATGGATATATTAATGCCACAATTTCAGTGGATCCAAAAATTAATTATGATACAAAAAAAATAATATTAAATTTTAATATTGATATGAAACAACGTTATTTTGTTAGAAGAATTCATTTTGAAGGCAATGAATCTACTCAAGATCAAGTTTTACGTCGTGAAATGAATCAAATAGAAGGTGAATACTTTAATGCTAAATTAGTAGAAGCAGGTAAGGAGTCATTAGAAAAAACAAGATATTTTAGTGATGTTCAAGTAGTACAGAATATATTGTTTAACAATTCTAATCAAGTAGATGTAACTTATAAAGTAAAAGAAAAATCTACTGGATCTATAAATTTTGGTTTAGGATATGGTATAGATAGTGGTATAAGTTTTAATACTTCTTTTTCTCAAGAGAATATATTGGGTTCTGGAAATTCTCTCAAAGCCAGTGCTATTAAAAATGATAATCAAAAATATACTGACGTATCAATTAATTATCCATATTTTATGGATAATCATACAGATTTAAACACTAGATTTTTTTATAATGATCTTAAGTATAATTTTAATAGTGTCTCAAACTTGAAAAAGAATACATATGGATTTGAAAGTAACTTAGGATTTTTAATTAACAATACTAATAGAATAAATTTAGGATTTGGATATACTCATAACGGTATTATTAATACAGAAAAAGAAGTAATAGAACATTCTTCATCAATAAAAAAAACATCTGATATAAATTTTTTAGAAGATAGCTTAGTTAATGACTTTACTTTAAATTATTCTTGGATATATGATAGTTTAAAATATTTCTATTTTCCTGTTTCTGGAAATCAAACATATATAAGTGGCAAAAATACTATTCCTGGTTCTGATAATAGTTTTTATAAAATAACACTAGATAGTGAACAATATATTCCATTAGATAAAAAACAAAAATTTATATTTTTTAGCCATGTTCATATGGGTATGGGAAATAGTTTTAAAGAAGAACCGTTACCCTTTTATGAAAATTTTTATGCTAATAGTACAAATAATATTCGTGGATTTCGCATCAATACTATTGGTCCTAAAAAAATTTATCATAGTACTGATGTAGAAAATTGTATTGGATATCAAAATAATAATTCATGTGAATCTATTGATTCTATTGGTGGAAATTCTACTGCAATTGCAAATTTAGAGTTAATTACACCTATTCCATTTATCAATAATGAATATTCTAAATTTCTTCGATCTTCTTTTTTTATAGATACTGGAAATATTTGGGATACAAAATGGAATAATATCAGGAATATTCATTCATTAACATATTTAAAAAATAATGCTCTAGACAATATTTATGCATCATGTGGTCTTTCATTGCAATGGTTTTCCCCTATTGGTCCATTGGTTTTTTCCTACGCATTGCCTATTCAAAAAAATAAAAACTATCAGTTAGAAGCATTTCAATTTCATTTTGGTAAAAATTGGTAATTTACAAATAATGATATAAAAAATTATTTATTCTATAAATAAATACAATCAGTATATTGTTTTTATAGATACATTATATAACATTTATATATATTATATATATTCTAAAATCATTATTTTTAAATAAAAAATAAAAATAAGGTCATAATCTTGAATGTTATAAATAAAACTGTAAATATTAAAGAAATTTTAAAAATTTTACCTCATCGTTATCCATTTTTACTTATTGATCGAGTTATAAATTTTCAAATTTTTAAATATTTACGAGCAATAAAAAATTGCACATTTAATGAGCCATACTTTCAAGGGCATTTTTTAAAAGAACCGATCTTTCCTGGTGTATTAATTATAGAAGCTATGGCACAAGCATCAGGTTTTCTGATATATCATAGTACAGGTGAATTAAATATAAATCAGCTATATTATTTTGTAGGTATTGATAATACTCGTTTTAAAAAGAATGCTATTCCTGGTGATCAAATATTTATCGAAGTTATTATTTTAAAAAAAAATAAAAACATTTTAAAATTTAAAAATATTGCTATCGTTGATAATAATATTATTTGTAAATCTACAATTATTTTTGCTAAAAAATCTTATTTATAATTAAAAAATATGTTTTATATAAATTTCGGAAGATTTATGAATAAACCAAAATTTTTTCACCTTCATGTACATAGTGATTATTCTATTATTGATGGATTATCTAAGCCTGAAGACTTAGTTAAACAAGCAGTGTCTTTAGGTATGTCTGCTCTTGCAATAACAGATTATAATAATTTATATGGTGTAATTAAATTCTATAATACTGCTCATAAATTTGGTGTAAAGCCTATTATTGGTGTGACAGTAAATTTTTTTTCTGATTTGTTAAATAATGAATTAACAAAATTAACTTTATTAGCTTCTACTCAAGAAGGATATAGAAATTTAATTCTATTAATTTCTAGAGCATATCAACAAGGATATATTAATAATAATGTAACTATTAAAAAAAAATGGTTATTAGAAATGAATAAAGGACTGATATTACTATCTGGTGGCTGTCAAGGTGAAATTGGAAAAATTTTACTTCATGGTAAATTATCTATAATTACTACTTGTTTATCTTTTTATCAAAAATATTTTCCTAATTCTTATTATTTAGAATTATTTCGTACAAATCGAGATAATGAAGAAAAATATTTGAATTTAGCAATAGATTTATCCTTATCGAGAAAAATTCCAGTTGTCGCAACTAATGATGTATGTTTTTTAAGTAAAGAAGATTTTAAAGTTCATAAAATTAGAATTGCTATTAACGAAGGTGTAATATTACAAGAATCAAAAATTCAAAATAATTATAGTAATCAGCAGTTTTTAAAAAGTGAACAGGAAATGTGCGATCTTTTTTCAGATATTCCAGAAGCTCTGATTAATAGTGTAGAAATTGCAAAACGTTGCAATGTGTTTATACATTCTGGTAAATATTTTTTACCACAGTTTCCTACTGGAAAAATAAGTGTTGAAGATTGTTTAATAGAAAAAGCATATAAAGGTATAAAAAAACGTTTGAAATTATATAATTTTAATAGTAAAAAATATTCATTAATTTATGACAAATATAAAAATCGTTTAGATATGGAACTCAAGGTAATTAATAAGATGGGTTTTCCTGGATATTTTTTAATTGTTATGGAGTTTATACAATGGGCAAAAGATAATAGTATACCAGTGGGGCCGGGACGAGGTTCTGGTGCAGGTTCTCTTGTAGCTTATGCATTAAATATTACAGAAGTAGATCCTTTATTTTTTGATCTCCTATTTGAGCGTTTTTTAAATCCAGAACGTATTTCATTACCTGATTTTGATATAGATTTTTGTATGGAAAAACGTGATAAGGTTATTGAGCATGTTTCAGATATATATGGAAGAAATTCAGTAGCACAGATTATTACTTTTGGTACTATGACTGCTAAAGCTGTTATTAGAGATGTTGGTCGCGTTTTAGGTTATCCCTATGGATTTATTAATAAATTATCTAAATTAGTACCTTTAGATCCTGGTATAACTTTAAAAGAAGCTTTTTCTAAAGAACCAGAATTATATCATCTTTATAATAATAATGAAGATGTTAAAGTTTTAATTAATATGTCTAAAAAACTAGAAGGAACGAACAGAAATATTGGTAAACATGCAGGAGGTGTAGTTATTTCACCGACTAAAATTACTGATTTTTGTCCATTATATTGTGATGAAAATGGAAAAAATCCAGTCACTCAATTTGATAAAAATGATATAGAGTATATAGGATTAGTAAAATTTGATTTTCTTGGTTTACGAACATTAACTATTATTAATTATGCAGTAGAAATGATCAATGAAAAATTAAAATTTAATAAAGAAAAACCAATTAATATTAATGCGATTTCTCTTGATGATAATCAGTGTTTTGATTTATTGAAAAAATCTGAAACTATTGCAATATTTCAATTAGAATCTTATGGTATGAAAGATTTAATTAAAAGATTACAACCTGATTGCTTTGAAGATATAATTGCCTTAGTAGCGCTTTTTCGACCTGGACCTTTGCAATCTGGAATGGTTGATAATTTTATTAATAGAAAACATGGACGTGAAAATATTTCATATCCTGATCATAAATGGCAGCATAAATTACTAAAACCTATATTAGAATCAACATATGGTATTATTTTATATCAAGAACAGGTCATGCAAATAGCGCAAGTATTAGCAGGTTATACTTTAGGACGTGCAGATATTTTAAGACGTGCAATGAGTAAAAAAAATTTAAAAGATATGATCAAACAAAGAGCTATATTTGAGTCAGGTGCTTTAAAAAATGGTATTAATAGTAAATTAGCAATAAAAATTTTTGATTTATTAGAAAAATTTGCAGGATATGGATTTAACAAATCTCATTCTGTAGCTTATGCTTTAGTTTCTTATCAAACTTTATGGTTGAAATCACATTATCCTGCTGAATTTATGGCTGCAGCTATGACATCTGATATAGATAATACAGAAAAAATTGTTATTTTAGCGAACGAAACTCTTCGTATGGGAGTAAAAATTATACCTCCAAATGTTAATTTAAGTAGATATGAGTTTTATGTAAATGATCAAAGAAATGTAGTTTATGGTATGGGAGCTATTAAAGGAATAGGAGAGAATTCAGTTCGAAATATTATTGAAGAACGAGAAAAAAATGGTATTTTTATAGATTTATTTGATCTTTGTATGCGTGTTGATTCTAATAAAATAACACATCGAATATTAGAAAAATTGATAATGTCTGGTAGTTGTGATTGTTTTAAAACACCTCGAAATTATTTACTTAAATCAATTGATGATGCTATGAAAGCTTCAAAAGAATCAATAAGAATTAGAAATTTTAAACAAGAGAGTCTTTTTGGTTGTTTTAAAGATGAATTAAAACAAGTAAAAAAAAATAATTTCTTTAATTTAATACATTCTAAAACACAAGAATTAGATAATGAATACCAAGTATTAGGATTTTATTTAACAGGTCATCCTATTGATCAGTATACAACAGAACTAAAGCACTATATTAATAATTTAACATTATCACAATTGCAAGGTATTAAAAAAAATACACAAATTCTAGTAGCAGGAGTAATAGTGTCTATAAAAATAAAAACTACTAAAAATAAAAATCGTATAGCTATTTTAATATTAGATGATAATACTAGTCGTTTAGAAGTAGTAGTTTTTACAGATTTATTAAACTTACATGAACACTTATTAAAATTAAATAAAATTGTACTTATAAAAGGTCTTTTAAATATTAGTTTTGTCAATAAAAGTATTAAAATGACTGCTTCTGATATTATGAATTTAAATATAGCACGAAAAAAATATATAAAAAAAATAATCATTATATTAGAGGAAGAAAAGACAGATATTTTATTTTTAAAAAAAATATATGCGTGTTTAGAAAAACAATCTAGAGGTTCTATTCCTATTTATATTTCTTATTTAAAAAAAAGAATTCATTTAAATGTAAAATTAAATAAGAAATGGTTTGTTCAAATTACTGATAATTTTTTAAATGAATTAAAAAATATAGTTGGTTCAAAAAATATTGAATTTAAATAGTATTTTTTATAATACTTTATTCTATACTTATAATAAGTATTATACTTTAAATATTTGGATTTTTTAATATTATAAAAAGTTCACTTTATAATATAATTATTGCATATATATTATGGTAAAAATTATATTATATAACTCGCAAAAAATATTAATTAGTGTAAAAAACACTGCGAGTTATTTTTTTATAGTTTTTTTGAAATATTCTTTATATAGAAATATAGTATTTTAATCAGTTAAAATTTTTTTATAAAAATATTAAGTTTATGTTTTAATTTTTTGAACTATAAAATTAATTATTTCTTTAATATGAACTAAAATAGTTTTTTTGTTTTTTCGTTCTCGATATTCAACATGATCATTAACTATAGAACGTATACCAATTACAATTTGATGAGGAATACCAACTAAATCCATTTCATTAAACATAATTCCTGGTTGTTCATTTCGATCATCTAATATTACATCTATTTCTTTTTTTTGAAGTTCTTGATATAAAATATCTGCTATACTTTTTATTTTAGAAGAATTTTTCATATTGATAGGCATAATAACTACTTGAAAAGGTGCAATAGAATCAGGCCAAATAATGCCATTTTCATCATGATTTTGCTCAATTACAGCGGCTACAATTCTTGTTATTCCTATACCATAACACCCCATATGTAAATTTTTTTGATTTCCATTACTTGCTGAAATAGATGTTTTCATTTTTTGAGAATATTGTTTTCCAAGTTGGAATATATGTCCTAGTTCAATACTTTTGTGAATATTTAAATATCCTTTTCCATTAGGATTTAAATCATTTTGTGTTACTTTACGAATATCTTGAATAATCGGAATAGGTAAATCTACATTCCAATTCGTATTAATAAAAAATTGATTCTTAATATTTGCACCAATAGTAAAATTTTTCATTTTATAAGTAGATATATCTGCAATAATGGGTATTTTTAATCCTAAAGGACCTAAAAATTGTTTTTTAACACCAATAAAGGAAATAATTTCTTTCTCATCAAGAAATACTAATGGTTTTTCAACCATATCAATTTTTTCTATTTTAAATGTATTTAATTCATGGTCTCCACGTATTAAGAGTGCAGCTATTGAATGCATGTATTTTTTTTTAATTCGTATTAATACAGTTTTAATTTGATTTTTTAAAGGAATTTTTAAGTCGTTAGCACTTATAATAGATTTTTTAGTTTTAACTTTTTTTTGAATCTTTGGAAACGGTTGTTTATGTTGTAAAAAATCCTTAGTTTCCATGCATTCAGCCATGTTCATATTTGAAGAATATGTTAAATCTTCAGAAAATACTATTTCATCTTCTCCATTACTAGATAAAGCTTGAAATTCATGCGAAATATTTCCTCCCATAGAACCTGAATCAGCTTTAACGACACGAAAATCTAACTGCATTTTTTTAAAAATATTTATATAACTATTGTAAAATTTATTATAAGTTTTTTCTAAGCAATCTTGGTTAATATGAAAAGAATAAGCATCTTTCATGGTAAATTCGCGTGTTCTAATAATTCCAAAACGTGGCCGAATTTCATCTCTAAATTTTGTTTGTATTTGATATATAATTAATGGTAATTGTTTATATGAATGAATTTCAGTTTTGATAAAGCTAGTTACAAGTTCTTCATTAGTTGGTCCTAAAATAAATTTATTTTTTCGGCGATCACAAAATTTTAATAATTCTTCTCCATATATTTTTAATCGTCCACTTTCTTGCCATAAAGATTGAGGTTGCATAATAGGCATTGATATTTCTAATGCATGTATTTTTTTCATCTCTTTTTGAATAATATTTTTTATTTTTCTTAGTACTCTTATCCCAGTAGGTAGCCAAACGTATAAGCCTGAAGATATTTTTCTAATCATACCGCTTCTTAGCATTAATTGATGACTGATGATTCTTGCATCATAAGGTATTTCTTTCAAAGTTGATAATAGATATTTACTTGTACGCATGTATTAATATCTCAAAAAATATAAGTTGTTATTAAATATTTATATTTAAAAACTTTGTTTTTAATTTTAAAGGATACTTTATCATATAATAAAATATGATATTAAATAATTTATTTTAAATAATAGATTTTAATATAACTAGTATTAGTACAGTAATTTTTACCTAGATTAAAAAATAATATACATAATTGTATTATTTTAAAAGAAATTAAATATAAAAATTTAGTATCATTTTATAAAAAATAAAATTTTCTTCTCAGAGGTGCTAATAAAATTAACTTGTTTTTTTTTAAATAGAGAGGTTTAATGAATTTTTTATAGATAAACAGTGGTTAAAAGTATTTAAAATGAATCATAATACAAATGAAGAAAAAACAGAAAATCCTACTGAGCATCGTATTAAAAAATCTCGTAAAAAAGGAAAAACAAGATATTCTCGTGAATTAAATTCCTTATTAGTTTTATTAGTAGGATTTATTAGTATATGGTGCTATAGAGATTGGATTTTTTCTACTTTTAGTCACATAATGGCTAATAGTTTTTATTTTAATAAAAATATTATAGATGATAATAATACTTTATTAAAAACATTATTTTTTTTAAAAGAAATACTATTTATTTTTTTTCCATTCTTAATATCTTTGTTAATTATAATTATAGTGCCTGCAATTTGTTTAAGTGGTATAAAATTAAATTTTCAATCATTAAGTTTTAATTTGACTAAATTAAATCCATTTCAGGGTTTGAAAAAAATATTTTCTTTTCAAATAATAATGGAATTCTTTAAAATAGTATTAAAGTTGTGTGTAGTGACCAGTATATCTTTTTTTTATTTATACGTTTCTTTTTCTGCAATATTATTTTTAATTAGTGAAAATCCTGTCTCTTCAATATGGCATGGATGTAATATAATTGCTGTATGTTGTATGTTAGTTATATTAGGATTATTTCCGATTGTTGCTTTTGATATTATTTTTCAAGAATTAAATCACTATAAAAAATTAAGAATGACTTATCAGGAAATAAAAGATGAATTAAGAGAAAAAGAAGGAAATCCAAGTATTAAAGCGAGAATTCGTCAAGAAATGAAAGCTACTATACGTCGAAGAATGCTTTCAGATATTCCTAAAGCTGACGTAATTATAACCAATCCTATACATTATTCAGTTGCTCTTCAATATAATGAAAAAAAAATGAATGCACCTAAAGTAATAGCTAAAGGAATCGGTGAAATTGCTCTTAAAATACAAGATTTAGCTCTTAAAAATAATATTTCTATTATTGCTGCACCATCGTTAGCTCGTGCATTATATCGTTATTCTGAAATAGGACAATATGTTCCAGGACCTCTTTATCAAGCTGTTGCAGAAGTTTTAGCATGGGTTTGGAAAGTACGAAAATGGAAAAAAGAAGGTGGTATTTTCCCTGAAAAACCTAAAAATATAATAGTTCCATCAGAATTTAATTTTACTGGAGAAATAAAAAATAATGATTAATTCTTCTTATTTTTTTCGCATTGTAAAAAATTTTAAAGCAATTCAATGGCAGATACTTGCAGGTCCAATACTTATTTTAATGATTTTATCAATGATGGTTTTGCCATTGGCTCCTTTTGTTTTAGATGTTTTTTTTACTTTTAATATTGCATTGTCAATAGTAATTTTACTCGTTTCTATGTTTACACGTCATACTTTAGAGTTTACTGCTTTTCCAACAGTATTGCTTTTTTCAACATTATTACGTTTAGCATTAAATGTAGCTTCTACTCGTGTTATTTTTTTAAATGGTCATACTGGAACTAATTCAGCAGGAAGAGTAATTGAGTCTTTTGGTCATTTTTTAGTAGGTGGAAATTTTGCTATTGGAATAGTTGTTTTTATAATTTTGGTTATTATTAATTTTATAGTTATTACTAAAGGAGCTAGTCGAATAGCGGAAGTGGGTGCAAGATTTATATTAGATGCTATGCCAGGAAAACAAATGGCAATTGATGCTGATTTAAATGCAGGTTTAATTGGAGAAGAAAAAGCAAAGAAACGTCGTATAAAAATAACACAAGAAGCTGATTTTTATGGTTCAATGGATGGTGCTAGTAAGTTTGTACGAGGTGATGCCATTGCTGGAATTTTAATAATGATTCTTAATATATTTGGAGGATTAATTATTGGTTTAATACAGCATCACATGGCTTTAAATAAAGCTGCAGAAGTTTATACATTGTTAACTATTGGAGACGGTTTAGTTGCTCAAATTCCAGCTTTAGTGATTTCTACTGCAGCAGGTGTTATTGTTACACGAGTTAGTACTAATCAAAATGTTGGAGAACAAATGGTTAGTCAGCTTTTTTATAACCCTCAAGTAATTTTATTAAGTGCTATAGTATTAGGGGTTCTTGGCTTAGTTCCAGGTATGCCAAATATTATATTCTTAATTTTTACTATTTTATTATTTATTCTTTCTTGGTGGTTATATGAAAAAAAACATGTTTTAGAAAATAATTTTACAAATTCTGACAAGAAATATAAATTAATACAGGATTCTATTTCAGAAGCGTCTTGGAATGATGTTACATTAGAAGATCCAATTAGAATAGAAATAGGTTATAATTTAACACCAATGATTGATGCGAACAAAAAAGATAATTTATTAGATAGAATTCGTCTAGTGCGTAAAAAAATTACTCAGGAAATTGGATTTTTGCCTCCATTAGTTCATATAAAAAACAATATTAATTTATCAGAAAACAATTATCGTGTTTTAATTAAAGGTGTTGAAGTAGGTCAAGGAACTTGTTTTTATGGTCTTTTTATGGCTATTCATTCAGGTAGAGAAACAGAACCTTTACCTTTTGATCAGGTATATGAACCTACTTTTGGTTTATCAGGTTATTGGATTAATAAAGAATTTAAAAATGAAGCTCAAAAGAAAGGTTATTCTGTTATAGATCCTAGTACTGTTATTTCTACACATTTAAATTTTTTAATTTCTAATAATATTAATGAATTATTTGGTCGTCAAGAAGCTCAAAAATTACTAGAATATGTTGCTATAGACATGCCAAAATTAACTGAGGATTTAATTCCAAATATAATCAATTTAACAGTTTTACATAAAGTTCTTAAAAATTTATTATTAGAACATGTGCCAATACGTGATATGAGAACAATTTTAGAAACATTATCAGAATATGCAGATGTGCAAAAAGATCCGAATGAATTAACGAGTATTGTTCGTATTGCTCTAAGTAAGATTATTATACAAAAATTATTTTATAAAAAAAATATTATTGAAGTAATAGGACTAGAATCTAGTTTAGAAACATTGTTATTGAATGGTATAAAAGGAGATACTAATAGTATAGAACCAATCTTATGTGAAACTTTATTAAAAAAGACAAAAGAAGCTATTAAAAAACAATTATCAATAGAAGCGCCTCTTGTATTATTAGTTAGTCATCCCCTTCGATTCTTTTTATCTAAATTTTTACGTCAGAGTTTTCCAGAATTAACTGTTTTATCTCAGTTTGAGATTACAGATGTAAAAAAAATCAAAATCAGTAGTATTATTGGAAATTAATATATTTATTTTATTCAATACAGGTTGGTGTGGTTGTAAGTGGTACATTTTTCAGTACTACGTTATTTCCTCACCTTGCTGATTTTTTATATTAAAAAATAAATAGTATAAATATTTTTTTACATTTTTGTAACTATTTGAATTCCTAACATATTAAGTCCTTTTTTTAATGTTTTTGCTGTTATAAGAGATAATTTAAGTCTACTTTTACATATTTTTATTTTTTTAGCAAAAAGTATAGAACAACTTTCATAAAAAATAGAAAAATATGTTGCAAGTTGATACAGATATTTACACATAATATGTGGTGTTCCTTTTTTAGCAATTAATAGAACAATTTCTTCAAATTCTAATATTTTTATAGCTAAATTAATTTCGCTTTCTTTTTTTAAAATAACTTTTTCTTTTAATTTTATTATAGGAATACTAGATTTTTTTATAATAGAAAGAATTCTTGTGTAAGCATACTGTATATAAGGAGCTGTATTTCCTTCAAAACTAAGCATTTTATCCCAGTCAAATATATAATTAGTATTTCTATTTTTAGATAAATCAGCATATTTTACTGCACTAATGCCTATAATTTCAGATAACTGAATCAGTTTCTTTTTACGTAAATACGGTTTTTTATTTTTAATTAAATTCACAGCTCTTTGTATAGCTTCATTAAGAAGTATAGAAAGTTTTATAGTATTTCCATCACGAGTTTTAAATGGACGTTTATTTTTTGATAACATCATACCAAAAACATGATGTTCTAATAATAAATTTTGTGGTATATAATTAGCTTTTTTAGCTATGATCCATGCTTGTATTAGATGTTGATGTTGACGAGAATCAGTATAGTATATAATACGATCAGCATGTAGTTTTTGATATCTATATTTTAAACAAGCAATATCAGTTGTAGAGTATAGAAAGCCTTTATCTTTTTTTTGAATTACAACACCCATAGATTCTCCTAATCTATTTTTAAATTCCTTTAAAAATACAATTGTAGAACCATTTTTTTCAATTGCTATTTTTTTATTTTTTAGGTCTGTAATAATATTAGGAAGCATTTCATTATAAAAGCTTTCTCCTACAGTATCATCAGGTTTTAATGTGACATTGAGTCTTTGATATATTTTTTGATTTTCAATCATAGTAATAGAAACTAATTTTTTCCAAATCTTATGACAATATTTATCTCCATTTTGTAATTTTACTACATATTCTCTAGATTTTTCTGCAAATAATTGATCTGAATCATATTTTTTTTTTGCTTTACAGTAAAATTTTTCTAGTTTTTCTAATGAAATAGAATCATCTTGAAATACAATTTTTGATTTTATATCTTCTAAATATGCAATTAACATGCCAAATTGTGTTCCCCAGTCACCAATATGGTTTGCTCTAATAACATTATGTCCTAAAAAATATAGTATTCTTACTATAACATCACCAATTATTGTTGATCGTAGATGTCCAATATGCATTTCTTTTGCAATATTAGGAGAAGAATAATCTACTACAATATTTTTTGGTTGAATACGATTTATACCAAGACGCGATGAAATGAAAATATTTTCTAGTTCTATAGATAACCAATCATGATTAATAAAGATATTAATAAATCCTGGTTGAGAAAATGTTATTTCTTTATATATGTTTTTTTTTTTGATATTTTTTATAATTATTTTAGATAATTCATATGGTTCTAAGTCTAATATAGTAGCTATTTTAATTAAATTATTTAGTTGATAATGACCCATTGTAATTTTTTTATTTAATATGATAATAGGATTGTATTTTTTTATCGGATTAATTTTAATTAGTACATTTTCAATATCTTTTTTTATTACTTTTTTTAAGTGCATGCTAAAAGTCCTCTTAATAATATATTAAAATTATACTTATTATAATTTATTAATTATTATACAAATCTTTAAATGTATAATATGATATATTTATAAATTATAAATAATAATTTTATATTATATTTTTTTAACTATTTATCAAATATCATTTTATTAAAATAATATAAATAATATAAAATATTTTCTAGAATTGACATTTCCATTCACTTTATAAAACTAGTAAAAATATTTTATAAAAAAGGTTGACAAGATAATCAAAAAAATGTAATCTTTACTTTAAAGTTTCAAATTACAAAAATTGCTCTTTAAAAAAATATTAGATAATCTGTGTGGGCACAGACAATTAAGTACAAAAATTATTTTTTTTTATTTAATAATTTCTTTAAGAAAAATTTATTTTTCTTTAAGAAAGTTTTTTCAATTGAAGAGTTTGATCATGGCTCAGATTGAACGCTGGCGGCAAGCCTAACACATGCAAGTCGAGCGGCAGCGAAAGAAAGCTTGCTTTCTTGTCGGCGAGCGGCAAACGGGTGAGTAATATCTGGGGATCTGCCCAAAAGAGGGGGATAACTACTAGAAATGGTAGCTAATACCGCATAATGTTGAAAAACCAAAGTGGGGGACCTTTTGGCCTCATGCTTTTGGATGAACCCAGACGAGATTAGCTTGTTGGTAGGGTAATGGCTTACCAAGGCTACGATCTCTAGCTGGTCTGAGAGGATAACCAGCCACACTGGAACTGAGACACGGTCCAGACTCCTACGGGAGGCAGCAGTGGGGAATATTGCACAATGGGCGAAAGCCTGATGCAGCTATGCCGCGTGTATGAAGAAGGCCTTAGGGTTGTAAAGTACTTTCAGCAGGGAGGAAAAATATAAAACTAATAATTTTATTTTCTGACGTTACCTGCAGAAGAAGCACCGGCTAACTCCGTGCCAGCAGCCGCGGTAATACGGAGGGTGCGAGCGTTAATCAGAATTACTGGGCGTAAAGAGCGCGTAGGTGGTTTTTTAAGTCAGATGTGAAAGCCCTAGGCTCAACCTAGGAACTGCATTTGAAACTGAAAAACTAGAGTCTCGTAGAGGGAGGTAGAATTCTAGGTGTAGCGGTGAAATGCGTAGATATCTGGAGGAATACCTGTGGCGAAAGCGGCCTCCTAAACGAAAACTGACACTGAGGTGCGAAAGCGTGGGGAGCAAACAGGATTAGATACCCTGGTAGTCCATGCCGTAAACGATGTCGACTTGGAGGTTGTTTCCAAGAGAAATGACTTCCGAAGCTAACGCATTAAGTCGACCGCCTGGGGAGTACGGCCGCAAGGCTAAAACTCAAATGAATTGACGGGGGCCCGCACAAGCGGTGGAGCATGTGGTTTAATTCGATGCAACGCGAAAAACCTTACCTGGTCTTGACATCCACAGAATTTTTTAGAAATAAAAAAGTGCCTTCGGGAACTGTGAGACAGGTGCTGCATGGCTGTCGTCAGCTCGTGTTGTGAAATGTTGGGTTAAGTCCCGCAACGAGCGCAACCCTTATCCCCTGTTGCCAGCGGTTCGGCCGGGAACTCAGAGGAGACTGCCGGTTATAAACCGGAGGAAGGTGGGGACGACGTCAAGTCATCATGGCCCTTACGACCAGGGCTACACACGTGCTACAATGGTTTATACAAAGAGAAGCAAATCTGTAAAGACAAGCAAACCTCATAAAGTAAATCGTAGTCCGGACTGGAGTCTGCAACTCGACTCCACGAAGTCGGAATCGCTAGTAATCGTGGATCAGAATGCCACGGTGAATACGTTCCCGGGCCTTGTACACACCGCCCGTCACACCATGGGAGTGGGTTGCAAAAGAAGCAGGTATTCTAACCCCTTAAAAGGAAGGCGCCTACCACTTTGTGATTCATGACTGGGGTGAAGTCGTAACAAGGTAACCGTAGGGGAACCTGCGGTTGGATCACCTCCTTAAAAATATATACTTTATTGAAAGTGCCCACACAAATTATCTAATAAAAAATTAGAAGGCTTGTAGCTCAGATGGTTAGAGCGCACCCCTGATAAGGGTGAGGTCGGTGGTTCAATTCCACTCAGGCCTACCATAAAAAATCATCTGGGGCTATAGCTCAGCTGGGAGAGCGCCTGCCTTGCACGCAGGAGGTCAGCGGTTCAATCCCGCTTAGCTCCAATAAAATAATCTTTTTGTAATCTTAATTGCTTAAAAACTTCAAAGTTACTACAATTAGTCTTTAATTCTAAATAATTTTTTAAAATTTCATCATTTTTTCTCAGAAATAAATTAACTTTTTTTTCAAAAATAATATAACTAGGTAAGCTGGATTTTCCAGAATCTATTATTTTCTTAATTTTTTCATAATACATTTTAATTGTTTGATCTTTTGGAAAAATAAACATAGAAAAGCTTAAATTAGATAAAGTATATTCATGGGAACAACATAAAAACGTATTATTCGGAAAAGATGAAATAAAATGTATAGAATTAAACATATCTAAATAATTATCTTTATATACTCGTCCACAACCTCCTGAAAAAAGAGTATCTCCGCAAAAAAAGTATGGTTTACTATAATATGAAACATGACCAGGAGTATGACCAGGAGTAAAATAAATATAAAATTTTCTATTTAATAGAATAATTTTATCTCCACCAAAAACAATTTTATTACAACCATTTTTTATAGTTTCATAAGGTCCAAAAACAGTTATATTTGGATAATATTTAATAATCTTTTTTACACCCCCTACATGATCAATATGATTATGAGTTAGTAAAATAGCTATAGGATTCCATTTTTTTTTTTGTATTTCTTCTATGACTTCTATAGAAGAGCCAGGATCTATAATTATACAAGAACCTTTCTCATCATGAATAATCCAAACATAATTAGTATCTAATATAGGTATTTTTTTTAATATCATGACATTTTTCTTTTTATGTAATAAAAAAATTTTCTTTAATCAAATGATTTATAATTTACTATTCTCATAGTAAATATCTTTAATTGAAGGATGTCGAGCAGATTGACGAGCTATCATATCACATCTTTCGTTTTCTTTATGACCAATATGTGCTTTGACCCAAATCCAATTAACAGTATGATTTTTTAAAGCATTATTTATACGTAGCCATAAATCTATGTTTTTTATAAGTTTTTTTTTATTATTTTTCCATTCTTGTCGTTTCCAAATAGGCATCCAATCAATAATTCCTTTTTTAACATATAGACTATCAGTTGTAACTTCTACTATACAGGATTGATTAAGAAATTCTAATCCTGAAATTACAGCCATTAATTCCATCCTATTATTAGTTGTCAAATAAAAACCTGAGGTTAATATTTTTTCATGAAATTTATAACGTAAAATTGTACTATATCCTCCAGCACCAGGATTACCTAAACAGGAACCGTCTGTAAACATTTTAACTATTTTAAACATGATGATAAAACTTCCAAAATGATTTTAAAAAAATTATGATTAATACAAAAAGAACAGTTATATTAGATACTGAAACAACTGGTATTAGCTCAATAGGTCCTCCTCATATAAACCATAGAGTTATAGAAATTGGCGCTGTTGAAATGATCGAGCGTCGTTTTACAGGTAATAATTTTCATGTTTACCTTCAACCTAATAGATCAATAGAATCTGGAGCGTTTAAAGTTCATGGGATTACAAATGATTTTTTATTGGATAAACCTATTTTTAAAGATATAGCTAATAAATTTTTAAATTATATTAAAAATTCTGAAATAGTCATTCATAATGCTCCATTTGATTTAGGATTTATAAATCAAGAATTTCAAATGCTAAATAAAAATATAAAAAAAATTGATATTTTATGTCCTATAATTGATACATTAAAAATTGCTCGAAAATTATTTCCCGGTAAAAAAAATACATTAGATGCTCTTTGTTCACGTTATAAAATAAATAAATCTCATAGAAATTTACATAGTGCTATTATTGATGCTTTACTCTTAGGTAAAGTATATCTTTTAATGACGAGTCGTCAAGAATCTCTAAGTTTTTATAATACAATTAATAGTGAAGAATTACCTCAAAAATTAAATAATTTCATCAGATGTAATAAATATTCTTTAAAAATATTGCATCCTTCAAAAGAAGAATTAGATCTACATGAAAAATATTTAAAATACATGAGAAAGAAAAACAAATGTTTATGGAATTAATTTTTTAATAAATGTACAAAAGATTATTGACTGAATTTCTAAAATATGTAAAATAGAAGGATACTACTAATAAGGTGCGGTAGTTCAGTTGGTTAGAATATCGGCCTGTCACGCCGAGGGTCGCGGGTTCGAATCCCGTCCGCACCGAAAAAATATAATATTTTAAAAAATGTATATTTTAAAAGTAAAATCATAAAATTTTTAAACAAATAAAATTATGTATAAAAAAATAATTTATTCTGAATTAAATACTGCATCAAAAATATTACAAACTTTTTTAAATGATGATATCCAAATAAATAATATTCAAAAATCTGCTATTTTAATTTCAGAAGCCTTCAAAAATGGTAAAAAAGTAATATCATGTGGTAATGGAGGTTCAAATTGTGATGCAGTACATTTTGCAGAAGAGCTAACTAGTTTATATAGAGAAAAAAGATGTGGATATCCTGCTATATCTATTTCTGATACTAGTTATATTTCTGCTGTAGGAAATGATTTTGGATATGATCAAGTATTTTCTCGATATATTGAAAGTATTGGATGCTCAAATGATATACTATTAGCAATTTCTACTTCTGGAAATTCTGTTAATATAATAAAAGCGATTAAAACAGCTCAAAAAAAAAATATAAAAGTTATTGTTTTAACAGGCAATAATGGCGGAAAAATTCAAGGAATGTCTGACATAGAAATTTGTATTCCTTACTATGGATATTCAGATCGAATACAAGAAATGCATATTAAAATTATTCACATATTAATATTAATTATTGAAAAAGAAATGCATAAATCATCAAAAAATATTTCTCTTAAATAAAATTTACTTTGCTTAAAATCCTGTAATAAATAAAACTTATTTCCACTTTTCTAATAAATACTATTTTATAGTTTCGGAATTTTTTTTATGAGTGAGAAATACATTGTTACCTGGGATATGTTGCAAATTCATACGAGAAAATTAGCTAACCGATTACTTCAAAGACATTCTTGGAATGGAATAATTGCTGTAAGTCGAGGAGGTCTTGTTCCATCAGCTTTATTATCAAGAGAACTCGGAATCCGATGCGTTGATACTGTGTGTATTTCAAGTTATAATTATAATTACTTAAAGAAAAAAAGAAAAGTAATTAAAAAAGCAGAAGGAAATGGAGAACAGGTTATTGTTATAGATGATTTAGTAGATACGGGCGGTACTGCTAAAATTATTAGAAATTTATATCCAAAAGCATATTTTGTAACTATTTTTGCCAAGCCTATGGGTCGTTTATTAGTTGATGACTATGTTATAGATATACCCCAAAATGTATGGATCGAACAACCGTGGGATATGTCAATATCTTATATTCCTCCTCTAGTTCAAGAGTACAAAATCAAAAATAATATCTTAATTAAAAAATAATATTATATTGCTTAATAAACTTTATTTATACAATTCATTTCTCAAAAATAAAATAAAAAAATATTTTTTTATAAAATAAACATGTACTAAAAAAGGATATTTTTATGATAAATAAAGATGAAAAACTAGCAGAAAAAGAGATAAACATAAATGAAAAATATGAAAAGAATAAGTTAATAAATGAAAATTTAATTAAATCTTTAGAAAATAAATTAAGAGAATCTGAAAAAGAAATATTAGAAAAAGAAATTAACATTGAAAAAGAAATGATAACTATTTTTAGTCGATCGCATAAAGAAATTGAAAAATATAGAAAATTTTCTTTAGAACAGTTGCTTTCTGAACTTCTTCCTATCTCTGATAGTATAGAGCGTGCATTGAGTTTAATAGATGAGGATAAATCAAACAAAATTTTTATAGAAATTAAAGATAATATAACAAATATTTTTGATTTATTAAAAGAATTTTTTCTCTTATTTCATGTAAAAAAAATAGATTCTTTCAATGTACCATTTGATCCATCTATTCATCAAGCTATGTCAATTAAATATAGCAATGAAATCGAACCTAATCAAGTAGTGACAATTATGCAGCCTGGTTATATTCTTCATGAATGCCGTTTATTACGACCAGCTATGGTAATAGTTTCTAATAAAAAAATATAAAACAACAATTTTTAGATTTAATAATATTAAAATTATACTTCATTATTAAATCTAAAACTAAAATTTTTTTATTTTTTAAATCTTAATATAACTACTTTTTATGTATGTTTGATTTTTTTAAAAAATATATATTTTTTCGTCTTCGTTCTTTTGGATCAATTATTAAATTTCTATAAATTTCAATTCGATCTCCATCTTTTATAAGTGATTTTAAATGTACTAATTTATTATAAATTCCCACATGAAGACTATATAATGATGAATTTTCTATTATATATAATATATTTGATGCTAAGATAGTATCTTTTACAGTTGCACCTAATTCAATATTAACTTCATGAATATATTGTATATCTGGTAAAGCATATACAACTGTTGCTTGAATAATTTTCATATTTTTAATAAATATTTTTTTCATCTTATTTTTTTAATGAGTTTCATTATGTCATATAAAAAAACATCTCATATAAAATCATCAAAAATTGTTATTAACAAAAAAGCTTATCATAATTTTTTTATAGAAAAAGTATTTCAATCAGGTCTTGTTTTAGAAGGTTGGGAAGTAAAATCTCTTAGAGAAGGAAAAGTTAATATTTCAGAAAGTTATATTATTAGTTATATGAATGAAATGTATCTTTATAATTCTCTAATTCAACCTTTATATATGTCTTCAAGTCATATTTCTTGTAATCCTATACGAAAAAGAAAATTATTATTACATAAACATGAAATTGATCTTTTATCTGCGAAAAAAAAAAATATAGGCTATACATTAATTTCATTATCTTTGTTTTGGAAGCAATCTTGGTGTAAATTAGAATTTGGCTTAGCAAAAGGTAAAACTTTAAAAGATAAAAGAGTAGATAAAAAAAATAAAGAATGGCAAAAAGAAAAACTAAAAATACTTAAAAAAACTAATGTGATAATATAAAAAATATTTTATGATATATAGAAAAGATAAAAATTGGATGAAAGTTGCTTTAAAATATGCATATTATGCTCAAGAGAAAGGTGAAGTTCCTATAGGTGCAGTATTAATTTTTCAAGAACGTATTATTGGCGTGGGATGGAACAGTTCTATTAGTGAAAATGATCCTACTGCACATGCAGAAATTATGGCTTTGCGTGCTGCTGGAAAAAAAATAAAAAATTATCGATTTATAAATAGTACACTGTATGTTACTTTGCAGCCATGTATTATGTGCTGTGGAGCTATTATAAATAGTCGTATAAAGCGTTTAGTATTCGGTGCTCAATGTAATAAATTAGATAATAAGTGTTCTTTAAAAGATATTTTCTTACATTCTGAACAAGATTATAAATTAACGATTAAAAAAAATATTATGAAAAATGAGTGTTCTGATATTTTGTTAAAATTTTTTCAAAAAAAAAGATCACTGATGCTTTAATATTGAGCGATATTAAGATTCTAAAATCACTAAAGCATGCGCATATAATTTTTGATCAGAAATGCTTACGTGTATAAATTTACAATTAATTTCCTTAGCTTTTTGTAAAGATTGTTTTAAAAAACGCAATTTTGGTTTACCAAATTGATTGTTGTAAAATTCTAATTGATTAAATGTTACTCCATAATTAATACCTGTTCCTAATGCTTTAGATGCTGCTTCTTTACCTGCAAATTTTTTTGCTAAAAAATAAATAGGATTTTTACTAAAAATATATTCATTCCATTCTATTTTAGATAAAATTCTTTTAGCAAATTCATCGCCATAATAAGAAAAAATATTTTTAATGCGCAAAATTTCTATAATATCTGTTCCTACACCTACAATCGACATTGTATAAATAAATCCTTTATTGAGTTCTAATTATTTTTTAAAATTAGTTAAATATTTTAACTTTTAACTAATTTTAAAAAATTAGTGATTATTTTAAATGAATATCATTTTTTTATTTAGAAGTATCTTTTTTAACCCATAAAAGAAGATGAATTTTTTTATGTAATTCTTTTTCTATTTTATAGCGTGAGATTATACTAATTTTTTTTATTTTTTCTCCATTATGACCAATAATAATTTTTTTTTGTCTACTATGTATAACTAAAATAAGTGCTCTTATATGTAATTGATTGTTTTCTATTTCTTTTAAATATTCAATCTCTACTTTAACAATAGAAGGTAATTCATCACCTAAAAATAGTATTAATTGCTCTCGAATAATTTCAGATATTGTA
This sequence comes from Buchnera aphidicola (Brachycaudus cardui), assembly GCF_005081945.1. Lineage (NCBI taxonomy): Bacteria > Pseudomonadati > Pseudomonadota > Gammaproteobacteria > Enterobacterales > Erwiniaceae > Buchnera > Buchnera aphidicola. The sequence goes on from NZ_CP034879.1 coordinate 284,692, forward strand.
AAAAATTGAGAATTAGTTGTAATATGATTTTCAGGATAAACATGAGGATTTTTTGGTAAGTAGTTTTTCACTATATTATATAATAACATCATATTTTTTGTTTTTTTTGCTGAGATAGGAATAATTTCTATAGCTTGAGTTTTTTTTTTAATAAAATCGATAAAAGGTAATAAAATATTTTTATTAGAAATTTTATCAATTTTATTAATAATAATAATTACTGGTATTCCATTTTTTTTAATTTTATTAAAAATAATATTGTCTTTTTCTGTCCAAGACACTTGATCTATAACAAACATGATTAATGTTGAATTTTTTACAATATTAAAAAAAATATTTTTTTTATACTCAATCTTATCATTTTTTTTATTAAATATAAAACCAGGTGTATCTGTGTAAATACATTGATAATATTTTTTTGTATTAATACCTGTAATATGAGTTTGAGTTGTATTTTTTTTTCTCGATACAATAGAAATTTTTTTTCCAATAATTTTATTCAACAATGTAGATTTTCCGACATTGGATTTTCCAATAATTGTTATCCAACCACAGTATTTTTGTTTTATATTCACTCGACACCTAATTGTATTAATGCTTTTTGTGCTGCATCTTGCTCAGCTTTTCTTCTACTAGAACCAGTACCAATTAAATATTCTGAAATAATACTAACTTTACAATGAATGGTAAATAATTGATTATGAGCTTCACCATATATTTCAACTATAAAATACATAGGCAGAGACAAATGTTTTGATTGTAAATATTCTTGTAGTCTTGTTTTTGGATCTTTTTGTGTATCTCCAGGGCTTATTTTTTCTAAACGTTTTTCATACCATTTTAATATTAATTCTTCTACTGTTTGAATATTACTATCTAAATAAATACTGCCAATGAGAGCTTCTACAGTATTCGCTAAAATGGACTCCCGACGAAATCCTCCACTTTTTAGTTCACCTTGTCCTAATTTCAAATATTCTCCTAAATCAAATTCATATGCAATTTCGGCTAGAGTATGACCACGTACTAAAGTTGCTCTCATACGACTCATATCGCCTTCATCAATATATGGAAAATGTTGATATAAAGCATTAGCGATTACAAAACTTAGAATGGAATCACCTAAAAATTCTAATCGTTCATTATGTTTACTACTTGCACTACGATGTGTTAATGCTTGTCTTAAAAGATCTTTATGAGTAAAAGTATATCCCAGTACTTTTTGTATTTTTTTTGTTACGATATAGTTCATGTTATACCAATGTTAATGATATTTTAATTAATTGTATATATAACAGGAAAAACAGAAAAATTTGATAAAATTGAAGATATACGTCAATATATAATACTAATAGTATTCTTTGATATTAATTATTTCTAATATATATTTCCAATTCTATTTACACGTATACCAGTAGGCCATTCATTTTCATTTTTATCAAAGCTCATCCATATTTTAATGGCTTTTCCTACTAAATTTCTCTCAGGTACAAAACCCCAATAACGACTATCTAAACTATTATCACGATTATCTCCCATCATAAAATATTTACCTTTAGGTACAATCCAAGTTAATTTCGGCATATTTTTTTGTTGATAGTAATCTTTCTTTACATCTTGAATGCCGTTTAATAGTAATATATTGTGTTTAGTATTATTAATAGTTTCTTGAACAATATTAAAATAGAGAGAATTATATACTTCTTTTTCTTGTATTAAATTATTTTTATTAAAAAAATATATTTTTTGAACAAAATTACTTTTTTTTGTTTTAGAGTATTTAATAATTATTTTTTTTTGACAATGATTATTGTCTAAGTAATGAGGGCATATTTTTATATGTTTTTTATTTATATCATATTTAATTTTATCTCCAGGTAATCCTATTATACGTTTAATATAATCTACATTATAATCAATAGGATGTTTAAAAACTACTATATCGCCACGTCGAGGTTGATTTGTTTCAATTAATGTTGTTTGTGTTATTGGCTCTTTAATGCCATAAGAGAACTTTTCCACTAAAATAAAATCACCTACTAAAAGAGTAGGCATCATAGATCCTGAAGGAATTTGAAAAGGCTCATATATAAATGAACGTATAATAAATATTATTAAAAAAATTGGGAAAAATGATGCTAAAGACTGAAAAAAATATGTTTTTTTAGTTTTCTTTAATATGCTTGTTTCATACACATGATTATTTTTAATAGTTTTTTTATTAACAAAATAATTTTTAATACTGCTAATTCGATAAAAAAACCAAAAAAATCCAGTAAATAATGTACTCGTTAATAAAAATATAGTTAATATATTAGCCATATAAATTGCCTTATATTAATTTTTACTAATATTTAAAATTGAAATAAATGCTGTTTTAGGTATATTTACATTACCTATTTTTTTCATTCTTTTTTTTCCATCTTTTTGTTTTTGTAATAACTTTTTTTTTCTACTAATATCTCCACCATAACATTTTGATAATACATTTTTTCTGAGTTGTTTAATGGTTGATCGTGCTACAATAGAATTATTAATAGTAGCTTGAATAGCAATATCAAATTGATGTCGAGGTATTAATTCTTTCATTTTATTAACTATTTCACGAGCACGATATGATGCATTTTTATAATAAGCAAGTATTGTTAATGCATCTACTTTTTCCGAGTTAATTAAGATATCTATTTTAGCTATCTTCACAGACTGAAAATGTTTAAAATCGTATTCTAATGAAGCATATCCACTAGATACCGATTTCAGTTCATCAAAAAAATTTAATACTACTTCATTCATTGGTATATTATATTTTAATGATACCTGATGTGCATGGTAAATCATATTAGTTTGAAAACCTCTTTTTTCTACACATAATTTAATTACTGGACCAAGAAATTGAGGAGGTACTAAAATATTACATTCAACTATCGGTTCTCTAATTGTTTTGATCTGATTTGCATCAGGAAAATTAGAAGGACTGTCTAAATAAATAATCTTTCCATTATTTAGTTCTATTTCATAAATTACTGTAGGTGCAGTCGAAATTAAATCAATAGAATATTCTCTTTCTAAGCGTGCTTGAATTATTTCCATATGTAATAAACCTAAAAATCCACATCTAAAGCCAAAACCAAGAGCATTAGAATTTTCTGGTTCATAAAATAATGAAGAATCATTTAAGCTAAGTTTACCTAATGCATCCTTAAATGTTTCATATTGATCTGACGTTACAGGAAATAAACCAGCATATATTTGAGGTTTAATCTTTTTAAATCCACTTAATCTTTTTTTCGCTGGGTTTTGCGCGGTTGTCAACGTATCTCCAACTGGAGCAGCAGTAATACTTTTAATGCCACAAATCACCCAACCTACTTCGCCACACTGCAATTTTTTTTTATTTAATTTTTTAGGAGTAAAAATTCCTATTTGATCAACAAAATAATTTTTGCCAGTACTCATAACCTGAATTTTATCTTTTTCAAATAAAATTCCATTTTTAATTCTTATTAAAGAAACTACACCTAGATAATTATCAAACCAAGAATCAATAATTAAAGCTTGAAGAGGAGCATCTATTTTTCCTTTTGGAGAAGGTATATACATGATAATACTTTCTATAAGATTTTGTATACCAGTTCCTGTTTTAGATGAACATTTAATAGCATTATATGAAGATATTCCTATAATATCTTCAATTTCTTTAGAGACTTTTTCTGGATTTGCATTAGGTAAATCTATTTTATTTAATACTGGAATTATTTCTAAATTCATTTCTAATGCAGTATAACAATTAGCTAATGTTTGAGCTTCTACTCCTTGAGTAGAATCTACAACTAACAATGCTCCTTCACATGCTGATAATGATCGAGATACTTCATAAGAAAAATCTACATGACCTGGTGTATCAATAAAATTTAAATTAAAAATATCATTTTTTTTGTTTTTATAATTAATCATTACACTTTGAGCTTTAATGGTAATACCTCGTTCTCTTTCTAAATCCATAGAATCTAGTACTTGATTAGACATTTCTCGTTCAGATAATCCACCACATATTTGTATCAATCTATCAGATAAAGTTGATTTTCCATGATCAATATGAGCTATAATAGAAAAATTTCTTATATTTTTCATATTTATTTTTTAACACCATATTTATTTTTTAACACTTATTTTAACATGCACACAAAATATTTTTATTGTTTTTATGAAGTTTTAATTTAAATTTTTTCAAAAAAATCATTTAATATGTTTTAAAGATGTATATATAATATATAATATAGTCTTAAATCTTTAAAAATATATTCATACAATTTTAAAAATTAATATTATCTATGATACTAAAAAAAAATAAAAAAGTAATTGTTGCAATGTCTGGAGGTGTAGATTCATCTGTTGCTGCATGGATTTTAAAAAAAAAATATGAAGTAGAAGGTTTATTTATGAAAAATTGGGAAGAAGATGATCAAGAAGGATATTGTAATTCTGCTCAAGATTTATATGATGCTGAAAATGTTTGTAAAAAATTAAATATACATCTTCATAAAATCAATTTTTCTGTAGAATATTGGGAAAGAGTTTTTGAAAATTTTTTAAATGAACATAAACAAGGAAAAACACCAAATCCAGATATATTGTGCAATAAAGAAATTAAGTTCGATCTTTTATTAAATTATTCGATTAAAGAATTAAATGCTGATTATATTGCAACAGGTCATTATGCTCGTATAAAGATAATAAATAAAAAATATTTACTATTCAAAGCTATTGATCTTGAAAAAGATCAAAGTTATTTTTTATATACTCTAAATAGTATTAAACTTAAAAAAATTTTATTTCCTATTGGACACTTTAAAAAACATGAAGTCAGAAGTATTGCTAAAAATATTAATTTAGAAGTGGCTAATAAAAAAGATTCTACTGGTATTTGCTTTATAGGACCTAGAAAATTAAAAAAATTTCTTAGTTTTTATATTAATAAAAAAATAGGTAATATAACGACAACTAGCGGAAAAATTATTGGAAAACATGATGGTGTTTTTTATTACACTTTAGGCCAAAGAAAGGGACTCGGTATTGGCGGAATAAAAGAAAAATACAATATTCCATGGTATGTGGTAGATAAAAATGTAAAAGAAAATATATTAATTGTTGCTCAAGGTTCTTGCAATAGAGATCTTATGTCAATAGGTTTAATTGCTAAAAATATCAATTGGATTAATAAAAATAATGAAATTGTTTTTCCAATATCTTGTAATATTAAAATAAGATATCGTCACCAAGATATCAGTTGCAACATAGAATATATAAATAACACGTATGTTAAAATTTTATTTAAAACTCCAGTAATTGCCGTTACACCAGGACAATCAGTAGTTTTTTATCTATCAGAAATATGTATAGGTGGTGGTATTATCGAATCTAGATTACCATTATGATGATTTTTTTATTTTATTAAAAGAGTGAGTAAGGAGACAATTTTTATCAAAAAAATCTATTCAATTACATTATCACTTGCAGGTATATGTCAATCAGTTTATTTAGTACAACAATTAGCTTATTCAGGAAAATGTGATAAGACTGCATTTAAAACATGTTTAAAAAGTATTTTAGCAATTAATCCTAGATCTTTAATTACAATATATGATAATAATGAAAAAAATTTAAATATAGGATTAAAACAATTAATATCTATATTGACTTTTTCTAATTTTTCTTGTTCATATATCGAATTAATTAAATATATTTTTGATATGATAATTATTGAAAATAAATTAAAAAAAAATCAAAAACATATTTATGAAATAAAAAAAAGTTTGACATTAATATCTAATGAATATGATGTTTTTGATTACAATACTACTACTTTGATTAGTAAATTAGCAAATGTATATATAAAAAAAATTGGTTCTTTAGGTTCTAGAGTTCTTGTGAAAGGTACAAAAAATTTTTTAGAAGATGTAGACATACAAGACAAAATTCGATGTTTATTATTTGCAGGTATTCGTTCTATAGTTTTATGGAAACAATGTGGTGGAAATCAATTAAAATTAATATTTTTTAGGCGTGATATTATTAAAAAAGCACAAAAAATATTATGTGATTAAAAAATTAAGGTTTAAAATATGAAATTAACTTCATTAACAGCCATTTCTCCTATTGATGGCCGATACAGTAATTCTACTATATTTTTAAGAAATATTTTTAGTGAATTTAGCTTTCTTAAATATCGACTTAATATAGAGATTCAGTGGTTTAAAAAAATAATAAATATATCTAAAGAATTAGAAATTAAAAATATTGATCACGATAAGATATTTTTACTAGATGATATTGTTAAAAATTTTAATGAAAAAGATGCTATTTATATTAAAAACATAGAAAAAAAAACCAATCATGATATTAAAGCTCTAGAATATTTTTTAAAAAAGAAAATTTCTCAATCTGGAAATTTTTTATCGATTTTAGAATTTGTACATTTTGGATGTACTTCAGAAGATATTAATAATATAGCATATGCATTAATGCTTAAAAATGCTCGTGATAAAATAATTTTGCCATTATGGAATGAAATTATTAGTGTGTTAAAAAAAATGATTTTTCAATATAAAAATACTCCTATATTATCTTTAACTCATGGTCAACCAGCTACTCCATCAACTATGGGTAAAGAAATTGCTAATTTTTATTATCGAATGAAACGTCAGTATATAAAACTTAATAATATAAAAATATTAGGTAAAATGAATGGAAGTACTGGTAATTATAATGCACATTTAGCAGCATATCCTAAAATTAATTGGCATAAAATAAGTGAAGAGTTTATTATATCATTAGGAATTGATTGGAATCCGTATACCACTCAAATTGAACCACATGATTATATTGCAGAATTGTTTAGTTGTATATCGTTATTCAATACAATACTAATTAACTTTAATCGTGATATTTGGGGTTATATTTCTCTTAATTATTTTAAACAAAAATTAGTAGATTGTGAAATTGGATCTTCAATTATGCCGCATAAAGTTAATCCAATAGATTTTGAAAATTCTGAAGGAAATTTAGGTTTAGCTAATGCTTTGATGTATCATATGATAACAAAATTACCTATTTCTCGATGGCAACGTGATTTAAGTGATTCTACAGTATTACGTAATTTAGGTGTTGCTATTTCATATTCAACAATTGCATATAATTCTGTATTATCAGGTATTAGAAAATTAGAAATAAATGAAATACAATTATTTGAAAATTTAAATAAAAATTGGTCTATTTTATCTGAACCAATACAAACAGTAATGCGTCGTTATGGTATTAAAGATGCATATGAAAAATTGAAAAATTTAACTCGAGGGAAAGAGATAAATAAAAATATCATACATAAATTTATTTCTAGTTTAGATGTTCCAGATAACGAAAAAATACGTTTAAAAAAAATGACTCCTGCTAATTATATTGGTTATGCTAGTCAGATTATTAATGAAATAAAATAACAATTGTTATATAAACAAATTAAGGAAATTTTTATTATGACATTAGTGACATTAATTATTTCATTAGTCTTATTAACTGGATGTAATAAATTTTTAAATATAAAAACATATACACAAAATAACTATTTTTTAAATAAATACATCATACAAAATAAAATTTATCATTGGAATAATCTTATTAAGGCAGCCGCACATCAATATAATATTGATGAGAAATTAATTAAAGCTATTATTTATGCTGAATCTTCTGGTAATCCCTATGCTAAAAGTCATTCAAATGCAATTGGATTGATGCAAATTAAACCTTCTTCTGCAGGAGCAGAAATCTATCGTATTAATGGTAAAAAAGGTCAACCTTCTGTTCAATCATTATATAATCCAAAAATTAATATAAACATAGGAACTGCTTATATTAGTTTATTGCAAAAAAAAAACTATTGGGTATAAAAAATAAAGATGTAATGCAATGCGCAACAATTGTTTCATATGTTAATGGAGATAATGCATTACTTAAGATATTTTCTAAAAATAAACAAGCATCAATAGATATGATTAATACTATGACTATGGAGTCTTTTTGTAGATATATAAAAAAAAACATCCGGCAAAGCAAGCGTATCTTTATTTAAAAAAAGTGATGATAGTGTATAATTTAATTTAATATCTTTATATTAATATATTTATTAAGAATAAATCTCTAATGTTAAAGAATTATCATAAAAATAATACAATTGAGATTTCAACATGGGATTATTAAAAGGTAAAAAAATTCTAATTACTGGAGTATCAAGTACAAGATCTATTGCTTTCGGTATTGCAAAATCTATGTATCATCAAAAAGCAGAATTAGGATTTGTATGTCAAAATGAAAAAATAAGTAATAAAATAAAACATTTAGCAGCATCTATGAAGTCTAATATTATACTCTCATGTGATGTTTCAAATGATGAAAATATTAAAAAATTATTTTTAAACTTAATGAAAATATGGAAAAAATTTGATGGGTTGGTGCATTCTATTGCATATTGTCCCAAAAATCATCTAAATGGAGATTTTATTAAAAATTCTACTAGAAAAGGTTTTAATATTTCTCATGAAATTAGTTCTTATAGTTTTTTAGCATTAATCAAAGAATGTAGAAAGATGTTAAATAGTTCTTCTTCTTTATTAACCTTATCTTATTTAGGTGCACAACGTGTAATACCAAATTATAATCTTATGGGTTTAGCTAAAGCTTCGTTAGAAGCTAATGTTCGTTATATGGCTTATGCATTAGGTAAAAATAATATTCGAGTTAATGCGATTTCATGTAATCCCATTAAAACCATATCGTCTTATCAAATGAAAAACTTTAATAAAATCAATAATTTTCATCACGACTCTTCATTGATAAAAAAATCTGTTACTACTGAAAATATAGGGAATGTAGCATCTTTTTTATTATCAAACTTATCTACTGGTATTACTGGTTCAGTTATTTATGTTGATAATGGTTGTAATATTAGTCAGATCAATAATATTTTATAATATTTTTTTATAAAAAAATAAGTTATGATGTAAAAAAATTATATATGTTATTTCATAAATAAGTTATATATTTAAATTTATTTTAAATTTATAAGATTATTAATTTCTACTATGACAATTAGGTTGTATTATTATGTTCCAAAATAATCCATTACTTGCACAGTTAAAAAAAAATCTACATGCTAAGACACCACGAGTTGAAGGCATAGTAAAAAGCACTGAAAGAGGATTTGGATTTTTAGAAATTGATGCGCAAAAAAGTTATTTTATACCTCCTAAAAATATGAAAAAAGTTATGCATGGAGATAAAATAATTGCATTATTAAAAATAGAAAAAGATAGAGAGATTGTTGAACCCGAAAAATTAATTGAACCATTTTTAAATAGATTTGTAGGAAAAATAGAAAAAAAAGATGAAAAATTGTTTATAATACCTGATTATCCATTTTTAAAAGATCTTATAATATGTGCACCTAACAAAAATTGTAAAAATTTTTTTCAGAATGGAGATTGGGCTGTAGCTAATCTAATAAGACATAAACTGAATGGAGATCATTTTTTTTATGCAGAGTTAATTGAAAAAGTTATAGAAAATAATCATCCATTAACTCCATGGTGGGTGACTTTAGCACGTCATCATCTTGATAAAAATGAACCGGAAGTAGAAGAAAATGACCTTATTCTTAAAGAACATTATTCTAGAAAAGATTTAACAAATTTAGATTTTATTACTATTGATAATATCAATACTAAAGATATTGATGATGCTCTTTTTATTAATGAAAGATCTAATGGTGAACTTTCTTTGACGGTAGCTATTGCAGATCCAACTGCATATATAAAAGTTGGTAGTCAATTAGACTGTATAGCCTCTAAAAGAGGATTTACAAATTATTTACCAGGTTTTAACATTCCTATGTTGCCTAGAATTTTATCAGAAGATATATGTTCATTAAATCCTAATGAACGTCGACCTGTATTAGCATGTCAGATTACTATTTTAAAAGATGGTAGCATCTCAAATAAAATTCATTTTTTTTTAGCATGGATAAAATCTAAATCAAAATTATCTTATGAAAATGTCTCAGATTGGCTGGAAAAATCCGGAATATGGATGCCAAAAAAACAGTCTATTACACAACAGATATTACTTTTACATCGTTTATGTTTATTACGTATTAAATGGCGTGAAAAAAATGCAGTATTATTTAAAGATAGTTTAGAGTATCGATTTAATTTATCTGATAATGGAAAAGTTATAGATGTATTTATTGAAAAACGTCGTATTGCGCATAAAATGATTGAAGAAGCTATGATAATCGCTAATATGTCTGCAGCTAGTTTTTTATCTAATCACCTTGGTTTTGGTATATATAATATACATACTGGTTTTGATCTTATTAATGCTGAACATGCTGTTACATTTTTAAAACATTATAATTTAAACTTTACTGTAGAAGAAATAACTACACTAAAAGGTTTTTGCAATCTTAGACGCGTATTAAATATATTATCAAATAATTATATTGATAGTCGTATTCGTCGTTTTCAATCTTTTGGAGATTTTAGTATTGTACCAGGACCTCATTTCGCATTAGGTTTTTCAGAGTATGCTACTTGGACTTCTCCTATTAGAAAATATAGTGATATGATTAATCATCGTTTATTAAAATGTATTATAAACAATGAAACACCAATTAAGCCTAGTGAAGATATCAAAATAAAGATAAGTGAACAAAGAAGACGTAATCGTATGTCTGAAAGAGATGTTTCAGATTGGTTATATACTATATTATTACAGAAAAAAAAATATAGAAATAAAAAATTTAAAGCAGAAATCATTGATATTTCTAGAAGTGGTATAAGAGCTCGATTAATTGAAAATGGTGCTAATGTTTTTATTCCTGGAGTATTATTACATCCAATAAGAGAACAATTAACATTTAATCAAGATATAGGAAAAGTGTTTATTAATGGAATTTTAAAATATCAAGTATCTGATTTAATTGAAGTTACTTTATCTGATATTCGATTAGAAACACGTAGTGTTATCGCTAAAATTGAACACTAAATATCAATGAAAATAAAAAACAAAAATATTTTATATATTAGCTTGATAAAAAAATATAGTATTCTAAACAAGGTAAAAGATTTTAAATAGCGTTATTAAAATTCAATATAAATTAGGAGCATCATATGAATATTTCAATTTTTGATTTATCTATATATATAAAATTTTTTGTAGGTTTATGTGCTTTAGTTAATCCAATTGGTATGATTCCTATTTTTACAACTATGACAAATCATCAGTCAATGATAGAAAGACAAAAAACTAATTTAATGGCTAATTTTTCAGCCTCTTTAATTTTAATAATATCATTATTTTTTGGTAGTAATATTTTAAATATTTTTGGTATTTCTATTAATTCTTTTCGTATTGCTGGTGGAATACTAATTATTAGCATAGCTTTTTCTATGATTACCGGTGAATTTATAAAAAACATCAAAAAAGATAAAGATCAAAAGAAAGAAAAAATAGATAATATTAGTGTCGTGCCTTTAGCAATGCCTTTAATTGCCGGACCTGGAGCCATTAGTTCAACTATAGTTTGGAGTACTTATCATTCTACTTGGATAAATTTTTTTGGATGTAGCTTAGTAATAATTTTATTTTCATTTATATGTTGGTTATGTTTTCAAGCTGCTCCATATTTTGTACAAATTTTAGGACAAACAGGTATCAATATTATTACCCGTATTATGGGTTTATTACTAATGTCTCTTGGAATAGAATTTATTGGAGCTGGTATCAGTGCTATTTTCCCTGGATTTTTAAACTAATTATTTTAGTTAATGTTATATATAACTATTTATTGGATAGTATTTTTGAAAAATAAGATTATTTTTTTTCGAGATTTAGGATTAGAACAGTGGTCAAAAACCGTTAATAAAATGAATAATTTTATATTATCACGTAGTTTTTATACATTTGATGAAATTTGGTTTGTTGAGCATTATGCGATTTTCACTCAAGGACAAAATCATCAAAAAGATAATATAGATTTTATTCATAATATTCCAATAGTAAATGCTGATAGAGGTGGTCAAATTACATATCATGGCCCTGGACAACAAGTAGTATATTTTTTAATTGATTTAAAATATCGTAAAATTAATATTCGTCAATTAATAGATATAATGCAAACTATAGTAATAGAAACTTTACATCATTTTTCTATTAGAGCAAATATTGAAAAAAAAAAACCAGGTGTATATATAAATAAAAAAAAAATATGTTCTTTAGGATTACGAATTAAAAAAGGATCTTCTTTACACGGTTTAGCACTTAATGTCAATATGGATTTAACACCATTTACTTACATTAATCCTTGTGGAGATATCAATATAAAAATGACACAAATAAAAGATTTTAATTCAAAAATTACATTAGAAGATACACGTACTATTTTAATTAAAAAATTATCTAAATTTTTAGACGTAATCATGATAAAAAAGAAACAATAAGCAAGAATTAAACGTATACTTATAATCAAAGTATAAATGTTATATGAAATATTAAATTTTAATTAAATCACTATTTTTTAATTTAATATATAGTATATATTTTAATATTTGTAAATGAGATAATAGATATTCATGAATAAACCTAAAGATGTTTTACTGGGAATAAAAAAACTAAAGATAATTCCCACTAAAAAAATACAAAAACCTGATTGGATAAAAATCAAAATCCCTATCAATACATCTCGTATCAATCAAATAAAAAATGCTCTACGAAAAAACAGTTTACATTCTGTTTGTGAAGAAGCACATTGTCCTAATTTATCAGAATGTTTTAATAATGGAACTGCTACATTTATGATTCTTGGATCAATATGTACACGTAATTGTCCTTTTTGTGCAGTATTTCATGGCAAACCTCATCCTGTAAATATAGAAGAACCTGAAAAATTATCTAATGCAATTTTTGATATGAAAATTAACTATGTAGTCATTACATCAGTAGTACGTGATGATTTGTATGATGGAGGTGCTCAGCATTTTGTTAATTGTATTAAATCTATTCGAAATAAAAACAAAGTCAAAGTTGAAATATTAGTGCCTGATTTTCGAGGAAAAATAGAATTAGTCTTAACAATTTTTGAGGCTGGACTACCTGATGTTTTTAATCATAATATCGAAAATATTCCTAGAATGTATAAAAAAATTAGACCTGGAGCTAATTATAAAAGATCATTATCTTTATTAGAATCATTTAAAAAGAAATATGTTCATATTCCAACAAAATCAGGTCTAATGTTAGGACTTGGTGAAAAAAATTCAGAAATTATTCAAGTAATGAAAGATTTATATTCTAGTGGTGTCACATTACTTACAGTAGGACAATATCTTCAACCTAGTATTCATCATCTTCCAGTACAACGTTATATACCACCTTGGGAGTTTGATGAAATCAAAGAAGAAGCTTTATCTATTGGATTTACTAATGCTTTTTGCGGTCCTTTTGTACGCTCATCATATCATGCAAGTCTTCAATCCCATTTACCTATTAAGAAATAATGTTATTAGATAATAATTAAAAGATTAATTTTTTAGAAATATTTTATATACCATGCAATGAGCATATTTTACATCAAAAAAATGTATAGAAAAACAATATTTTTTATTGATGTATGTTATTTTATACTAGAGGTTACATAGTGTTAAATCCTAATTTGTTTAATATACCAAAAATTATTATTGCATTAGATTTTTATAATAAAAAATCAGCTATGAAATTAGTAAATCTTCTTAATCCATCTATTTATTACTTAAAAATTGGAAAAGAGATGTTTACAATTTTAGGATATAAATTTATAAAAGAATTACATCAACTGGGATTTAACATATTTCTTGATTTAAAATTTCATGATATCCCTAATACTGTATTTAATGCCACAAAAGCAGCTGCAGATTTAGGAATATGGATGTTAAGTGTACATGCTGCAGGTGGTAAAAAAATGTTAATTTCTGCAAAAAAAGCTTTAAAATCTTTTAAAAAAGCACCTTTATTAATAGCTATTACTGCTTTAACTAGTTTAAAAGAAGAAGAATTAAAAGAAGTAGGAATTCAAATTTCATTAACAGAATATATTTTAACTTTATCAAAATTATCTTATTCTTGTGGTTTAGATGGAGTTGTATGTCCGGGAAAAGAAGCAAAAAAAATAAAGTGTTTATTTGGAAGTAAATATAAAATTATTACACCAGGAATTCGAGTTTCTGAAGATTTGCTATATGATCAAAATAATATTATTACTCCTAAAAAAGCAAAAGAATCTAAAATAGATTATATAGTAATAGGACGTTCGATTACAATGTCAAAAAATCCCATTAAGAAATTAGAATTAATAATAAAATCCATGCAATAAAAAATATCTATATTAATATATTTGATTTTAAATTAGGAGATTTTATGCAATTAATAGAAACAGAAAAAGCAGTGTTACCAACACCCTGGGGAAATTTTTTTATTTTTGGTTTTGAAGAAAAGAAGAATGGGAAAAATCATATTGCACTAGTATATGGTGATATAAAACACAGCGCTCCTATTCTTTCTCGCGTACATTCAGAATGTCTTACAGGAGATGCTCTATTTAGTTTAAGATGTGATTGTGGAAATCAATTAGAAATGGCATTAGCAAGAATTTCTCAAGAAGGCAACGGTGTATTAATTTACCACCGTCAAGAAGGAAGAAATATTGGTCTTCTTAATAAGATAAAAGCTTATGCTTTACAGGATAAAGGATTAGACACTGTAGAAGCTAATCAAAAACTTGGTTTTTCTGCAGATGAAAGAGATTTTTCATTATGTGCTGATATATTTAACATTTTAAATGTTAAAAAAATTCGTTTATTAACAAATAATCCATTTAAGGTGGAAATGCTTAGTAATGCTGGAATAAATGTTGTAGAAAGAGTCCCTATTATCGCGAAAAGAAATACTCAAAATGCTTATTATTTAAAAACAAAAGCTGACAAAATGGGTCATTTGTTACCTAAATAAAAAATTTTTATCACAAATAAAAACAGTACTTTACTATGATAAATAGTAGGGGTTTTTTAATGAACCCCTGAATAAATATAACATGATTAAAATTGTATTGTGTAAAATAGTTTTTTTTTATTAAATATATATTTTTGTACTCTACATTATTTTTTTGTATGATTTAACTACTTATAATATATTTATTTTTATAAAGTATATATTTTGAAAATTTAAAAAATAATATATTATATATTTACTATAATTTAATTTTTTACATTATTAGTATCAGTAAGTCTTATATAATATATAAAATATGATTAATATTTTATAATTATGATAAAACAGAATCAGTAATAGTTATCACTATAAAAGTGGGCTTAAAAAATAAAATATTTTTTCAAGAATACGTGTCCAATACGAGCGCATAGACCACTTTTTCTTATCTAATAATTGAGAGTCTAAAATATATTGATTTTGTATACAAGATAAATTTCGACCAAAATTACTGTCATCAATGACTAAAGTAATTTCAAAATTTAACCAAAGACTTCTCATATCTAAATTTGCAGTTCCAATTAAACTTAACTGTTGATCTACTAAAATACTTTTACTATGTAGTAAACCTTTTTTAAATTGGTAAATTTTAACACCGGCTTCTAATAATTCACTAAAAAAAACTCGACTCGCCCACTTGACTAAAATAGAATCGTGACATAAAGGTATAATAATACTAACTTTAACTCCTCTTTGAGCAGCAGTGCAAATAGCATATAATAAATCTTCACTAGGTACTAAGTAAGGTGTAGTCATAATTAATTCATTTCTAGCGGAATAAATTGCAGTTAGTAATGCTTGATGAATCATATTTTCTGGAAAACCAGGTCCAGATGCAATAACTTGAATACTAGAATCTTTATTATATTTATTTTCTAAAATTTTTTTATGTGGTAATTGAGGTAAAATTTTATGACCAGTCTCAATTTCCCAATCACATGAATAAATTATTCCAATTGTTGCAGCTATTGGTCCTTCTATTCGTGTCATTAAATCAATCCATTGGCCAATTCCAGAAGATTTTTTAAATAAATATGGATCTACAAGATTCATACTACCAGAATATGCAATATAATTATCAATTAGTACAATTTTTCTATGCTGTCTAACATCTAATCGTCTTAAAAAAATTCGGAATACACTTACTTTAAGCGCTTCTACAACTTGAATTCCAGATTTTCTCATAATTTCAACCCAAGGACTTCTAAAAAATTCTATACTTCCTGCAGAATCAAGCATTAATCTACAATGTATTCCGCGTTTTGCAGATGAAATAAGAGCCATTGCTACATCATCTGCTATTCCACCTGGTTTCCAAATATAAAAAACCATTTCAATATTTTTACGCGCCAAATAAATATCACGTATTAAAATTTGCATAATTTTTTTGGTATTAGTTAATAGTTTTAAGTTATTAGTTTTTACTCCAGGTATACCTTGTCTATGTTTACATAATTGGAATAAAGATGTCGCTACTTCACTATTTTTTATTTGAAAAATATATTTACAAGACTTTAGTTCATTAAGCCATATATTAGATATAGACCAAATTCTATTTGCAATTTTTTTTTGTCTTTTTCCTAAGTATAATTCACCGAAAAAAAACCAAATAAAAATACCAATAAATGGAATAATATAAATTATTAAAAGCCAAGACATAGAAGAAGCTATACTACGACGTTTGATTAAAATTCGAAAAGTAATATTAGCAATTAGCAACCAGTATATTAAAAACACTAGACATTTTAATGAATTATAGAAAATATTCATCCATTGAAGCTCTTATTTGTTATTTTTTTTAAAAAATATTTAAATATTCAATTGAATATTTTTTTGATTTTTAAAAAAATTTATTATATTTCTAAAATGTAATATGTAGAATATTTAAGATAATAGAATACTTAAATAAGTAATATAAATTTATTTCTTTATATTTCTTTATATGTTAATTTTTATTATTAATAATTAATCTAAAAAAATATACTTTTATTATTTTAATAAAACTATTAGTTTTTTAAACAAATATTTTTATTTGTATTAAAATGTTAAGAAATAAATATTTTTATTTTTTATTTTTTTAAATAATACTCATAGGTAATAATTCACGAGGCTTTCCTATTTTATCAATGGCTACATAAATAAATTCTGCTGCTGCAGCACAGTAATATTGACCTAAGGGTTTAGAATGAATTTTTTTAATCCATATTTCTACATTAATTTTTATAGAACTTTTTCCGACTTTTATACAATTAGCATAACAAGTTACAATATCTCCTACTGATACAGATTTTAAAAAATTTATTCCTTCTACTCGTACAGTCACTACTTTTCCACATGCAATTTCTTTTGCTAATATTGCTCCTCCCATATCCATTTGAGACATAATCCAACCACCAAATATATCACCATTAGCATTAGTATTATCAGGCATTGCAAGAGTTTTTAATACTATTGTTCCTTTTGGTAACTTATATTTTTCTGACATTATTAAAATATTCACTCTATTATGTTTATATTATAAAAAATTATTTTTCTTTTGAAGTTTTGCAATTGATATAAATACCTGTTATTAAAATTAAAAAAAAGGTTAAACTCGTAAATCCGAATACTTTAAAATTTACCCAAGTTTTTTCTGAACACCAAAATGCAATATAAATATTTAAAAGACTACAAAATAAAAAAAATAAAGACCAAAAAAAGTTAATTTTATGCCAATAAACATTCGAAATATTTATATCTTTTTCTAAAAACCTTTGTATTATTGGTTTTTTTGTTAAAAATTGACTAGATAATAATATTACAGAAAAAATTATATAAATGATTGTTATTTTCCATTTAATAAATTGACTGTTATGAAAAAATATCGTAAGAGAGCCTAAAAAAGCAATAACGAAAAAACTAAATAAATTAATTTTATCTATTTCATGATAAAGAAACCAATGCAGAATACATATTAAACCTGATATTATAATTAAAGCACCAGAAGCTATAAAAATATCGTAAAACTGATAAAATATAAAGAATATAAACATTGGTAAAATATTTAATATTTGTTTCATAATATAAATCCAAACAAACTTGTAATTTTTAAGAGCGTAAAAAAATCATATAAAATCGAAATAAGTATATAATTA
Source organism: Buchnera aphidicola (Brachycaudus cardui) (assembly GCF_005081945.1). NCBI lineage: Bacteria > Pseudomonadati > Pseudomonadota > Gammaproteobacteria > Enterobacterales > Erwiniaceae > Buchnera > Buchnera aphidicola. Next base: position 302,949 of record NZ_CP034879.1, read on the forward strand.
AAATAGAATATAGTATATTTACACTAATATTTAGTATTAAAAAAATAATATTTTTATTCATAAAATGAATATTAGAAAGTATTATTGTTAAAATAAATTTTCCAAATAGAAAAAATAGCACACCTGGTCCGATTATTTTTATATTTTTATAAGCAATATTTGCACTAAGACGTATAGAATCCATAAAACTATGTTGTTTAAAAGAAAAAATAATTGGTGATAAAGAGAGTAAGATTGATAGTAATATCCCTGGAATAATTAATAGCATAAAACCTAATTGTGTAATAAACGTAGTTATGCAGTTTAGTATAAATAAACTAGGTAAAAATGCAGATAAGGAATATATTGAATATATAAAAGATTCTTTTTTATTATTAGATAAATTAGAAATTAAAGTAATAATGCTGCCTAATAATAATGTTTTACTCATTAACAATTCAATAATTTTAAAAATAGAATATTTTAATAATTCATATTTTTCTTTTAAATTCATATTATTAATTAATTCTAATAATGAATTGGTATTAATAAATTTGTTATTTTCCATTATAGATATAATATGCATATCTGGTTTAATAAACATATCTATTAATATACTAATAAAAGTAATAAAAATAGATATAAAAAAAATACTTCCTACTTGTTTAGAAAAAAAATGATGCGTATCATGACGTAATTCATTTACTGTAACTAGCATATGTATACTCCTTATAAAAATTTACTTTATATGATCTAAAGATTATACATATTATTTCAGAGAAGCATATTTTTTAAAATATAAAAAAATATCTTTTATACAAAAATTATACTAATCTAGTAGCAATTTTTAATTTTTTAGTAAAATTTTTTATTATACTAATCATTTTATCTTCTTGAGTTAAATAAGTTTCAATAATATTAATAATTGCTGAACCACATATAATACCAGAAATACCTAATGACATAGCTTTTTTAACTTGTTTAGTATTTGAAATACCAAAACCTTGTAATAAAGGAATCGAATTATATGTTTTTATTTTTTTTACAAATTGAGTTGATAATGATAAATCTTTATTTTCTACCCCTGTTACTCCAGATCGAGATAATAGATAAATATATCCTTTTGCATATAAAGAAATCTTAGATAATAAATTATCATCTGCATCTGGAGGGCATATAAAAATTGAATTAATATTATATTTATTTGCAGTTTCATAAAAAGTTTTTGATTCTTCAATCGGAACATCTGCGATTAGTACAGAATCTATACCAGCATTAAAACATTGAAAATAAAAATTATCAATACTTTGATTATATATAAGATTAGCATATATTAAAACTCCAATAGGAATTTTTGGATATTTTTTGCGTAATCTTTTTAATGCTTGAAAATATTGAGAAAAAGTGTTATTTTTTGATAAAGCTCTTGCATTTGCTTTTTGAATTGTTGGTCCATCAGCTAATGGATCTGAAAAAGGAATTCCAAGTTCTAATGAATCTGCTCCATTATTTATTAAAATATCAATTATCTTTAGTGATTGTTCTAAAGAAGGATCTCCTAGAACTACAAAAGGAACTAAACATCCTTCTTTCAAAAAAGATAATCGTTCAAACATATTTTGATATCGATTCATTATTTATTCCCTTTTTTTAAAATATCGTGCATAGTAAAAATATCTTTATCACCACGACCAGAAAGGTTAACAATTAAAATCTGTTCTTTTTTAGGATTTTCATTCATTAATTTTAATGCATAGGCTAATGCATGTGAAGATTCTAACGCAGGTATTATACCTTCTTTTTTACATAAAATTTGGAATGCAGTGATAGCTTCTTTATCAGTGATCGATACATATTGAGCACGATTTATACTATTTAGCCAAGCATGCTCAGGACCAACAGATGGAAAATCTAATCCTGCTGAAATCGACCAAGATTCTTGAATTTGACCTTCTTTATTCTGCATTAAATGAGATTTCATACCAAAAAAAATACCAGTTCTTCCATATTTTAATGGTGCTCCGTGTTTTCCTGTGTTTATACCTTTCCCTCCTGGTTCTACTCCAATTAATGATACTTTATCATCTATAAAGTCTGAAAAAATTCCAATAGCGTTAGAACCTCCTCCAACACAAGCAATAATAGAATCTGGAAGTTTTTTTTCCCGTTCTAAAATTTGTTTTTTTGTTTCTTGTCCAATCACTCTTTGAAATTCACGAACCATAGTAGGATAAGGATGTGGTCCAGCTGCAGTACCAATCATGTAATGTGATGTTTTATAACTAGCAGACCAATCACGTAAAGCTTCGTTACATGCATCTTTTAATGTACCAGAACCATTTTTTACTGATATCACTTCTGCACCCATTAATTGCATGCGAAATACATTAGGATGTTGTCTTTTCATATCTTTTTCACCCATGTAAATTCTACATTTTAAATTTAATAGTGCACAAGCAATTGCTGTCGCTACACCATGTTGTCCAGCACCAGTTTCAGCAATAATTTCTTTTTTTTTCATTCTAAGAGCTAACATAGCTTGTCCTAAAACTTGATTCGTTTTATGTGCACCACCATGTAATAAATCTTCTCTTTTAAGATAAATACGCGTTTTTGTATCTTTAGTTAAATTATTACATAAAGTTAGAGCAGTAGGTCTTCCTGCATAATTTTTTAATAAATTATGTAATTCTTTTTGAAAAAACTTGTCTTTTTGTGCATCAAAAAAATATCTTTCTAGTTCAAGTAAAGCTGGCATTAATATTTGAGGAACATACATACCACCAAATTTACCAAAATAAGGATTAAGTAAAGTCATGTAATTTTTTCCTATTTTTATTTTATAAAATCATTTGATAATCTCTTAGTTTTTGAAATACTAATTTTATTTTTTTATGATCTTTAACACCAGGAGATATTTCTATACCAGAATTAAAATCTAATCCTGAGCAGTTTAATTTAGAAGCTGCTACACAATTTTCTGAATTAATTCCTCCAGCTAAAATAACATTATCGAAAATATGATTATTAAGTATAGACCAATTAAAAGATGTATTACTTCCTCCAAAAGAAGAATCAAATAAATAGTGATTTACATGATCCCAATTAAGATCTGGTAATCTTGATTGAATAGAAAAAGCTTTCCAAATTTTAATATTTTTAGATAAAATTTTTCTTAGTCTGCTAATGTAGCATGCATCTTCTTCACCATGTAATTGCACTGCATATAAATTGATTTCTTCAGCAATATTAGCAACAATGTTTATATTTTCATTTTGAAATACTCCTATATGTCTTAATTTACTATTAATTATAATATTTTTTACTATTTTTTTAGTAATATTTCGAGATGAATTTTTGACAAAAATAAATCCGCCATAAATAGCTCCATATTTTTCGACTATTTTGATATCAGAATTACGAGTTAATCCGCAAACTTTATTATTACCCATAATTATCGAACGTACAGCTATGTCTAAATTTTTTTTTGACATTAAATGAGAGCCGATTAAAAAACCATTAACAAATTTACTTAATTCTTTTATTTGACGATATTTTTCTATACCTGATTCACTAATGATTATTATATTTTTTTTAATTAATTGAGATAATATACGAGTACGATTTAAATCAATGGATAAATCATGTAGATTTCGATTATTAATACCGATAATATCAGCATTTAAATGAAAAGCACGTTTTAATTCTGTAAGATTATTGACTTCAGTTAATACACCCATATTTAATTTTTTTGCTATTGTATATAATTCGGTATATTGTCTATCGTTTAAAACTGATAACATTAATAAAATAGCATCTGCTTTATAATATCTAGCTAAATATACCTGATAAGGATCAATAAAAAAATCTTTACATAAAATTGGTTGAGATACACATTTTCGAACTATATTTATAAATTCTAAATTTCCATCAAAATATTTTTCATCCGTTAATACTGAAATAGCAGAAGCGTATTTTTTATAAACATTAGCAATTTGTACTAAATTAAAATCATTTCTAATAATTCCTAAAGAAGGAGATTTTTTTTTGCATTCTAATATAAAGAAAGGTTTTTTTTTCTTCAATGAATGATTAAAATTACGTGTATTAGTACTAACATTATATTGAAAACTAATTAAAGGTTGCTTGATTTTTCTAGAATTAATCCAATTATATTTATCTTTTATAATTTTATTTAGTATTGTCTCTTCCATTATTTTCCTTCTTTTAGCATATTAGCAACATTAATTATATGATTATAAACATCTCCACTACGAATTTTATTTAATGCCAATTGAGTGTTTTTTTTTAAATCTTCATATCCAAATATTTTTAATAACATTGCTACGTTTACTGCTATTAATTCTTCATGTAATCTATTACCTTTTCCTTGCATTGTTTGATTAATAATATGATAATTTTCTTCTGATGATATTTCTAGAGATAGATTTTCAGAATGCATTTCTAAACCAAAATCTTGTGGTCGTAATTCATATGAAAAAATATGTTTATTACATAATTCAGAAACATATGTTATACCATGCAATGTAACTTCATCAGTATTATTACCATGTAAAACAATACCTCTTTTATATTTAAGATTTTTTAGTATGTTAATGACAGGATGTATTAGTTTTTTATGGTAAACACCAATAACAGATAGAAGAGGTTTTGCAGGATTAAGAAAAGGTCCTAATAGATTAAAAATAGTTTTAGTTTTTAAAATTTTACGAACATTATTAGAATATTTAAAGCCATTATGATATTTAGGTGCAAATAAAAAACAAATATTTAATTGATCTAAAGTTTTTCGAGATATTTTTGGAGATGCATCTAAATTAATATTAAATTTTTTTAAAAGATCAGATGAACCAGATTTACTGGAAATGCCTTGGTTACAATGCTTGATAATTTTAACACCACAGGTAGCAGCAACAAAAGCACTTGCAGTTGAAATATTAATAGTATTTTTAATATCTCCACCTGTACCTACTATATCAGAAAAAATATATTCAGGTCTTGGAAAAAATTTCATTTTTTCTGAAAATGCATAGATTGCTCCTGTTATTTCTTCTATTGATTCACCTCGCATTCGCATTGGTATTAATATCGATGCTAGTTGTATATCTGTAATTTTTCCAGAAGCAACTAATTTGAATAGTTGATAACTTTCTTTTTGACTTAGGAAATTTGATTCATAAATTTTATTTAAAATATTTTGCATTTATTACCTGTATTTTTACCGTAAATATTTATTTTATTTAAAATATTTTGCATTTTTAAATTTCCACAATAATCTATTGATGTAAATAATTCAATTTAAATTTAATAAACTTTTTTATGTTTTTTACAATGACTTTTAAACTAAAAAATAAAATATAAATATTATTATCAAATATTTTAAACGTAATATTGCTTTTGAGGTTTTTATAAAAATGAATAAATTAATAATAATTACATTATTTTCTTTAGTATCTATTACTTGGGGGACAACTTGGATTGCCATGAAAATTGCAATAGAAACTATTCCTCCTTTTTTTGCTACTGGTATGCGTTTTTTAATAGCTTCTCCTTTGTTAATTATACTTGCTTATTATACAAAAACTCCTCTTTTATTTCCATATGGAAAAAGATTATTTCAATTAATGATTGCAATCTTTTATTTTTCTATACCATTTACATTAATGTTATATGGAGGTATTTATGTTAGTTCTTCGATTGCTTCGATTATATTTGCAAATATGCCTGTAGCTGTATTAACAGTGTCTTTTTTATATTTTAAAAAAAAACTATTTTTCACTCAAAAAATTGGAGTAATAATTTCTTTAATTACATTGTTTATTGTTTTATTTATAGAGTTGGAATCAAATTGTTTTCTACAATGGAAAGGAATTTTAGCTTTACTTTTTGCTTTATTTAGTCATGCTATGATTTATGCTGAATGTCAAAATAAATGTTGCAATGTATCTGTAATTACTTTTAATGCGTTACCATCATTGTTTTCTGGAATACTTTTATCTACTATATCGTGGTTTTTAGAAAATCCTCATATTGATACTTTTTCTCATAAATCTATTTTAGCTGTAATTTATCTCGGAGATTTTTCTGGAATTTTCGGAATTTTAGCTTATTTTTATTTACAACAAAAAGTAAGTGCATTTTATGCATCTACTGTTTTTTTAATTTTTCCACTAATTGCAGGATTTTTAGAAAGTTATATATATAAAAATACAATTCTATTATGTGAAATATGGTTTATTATTCCCTTAATTATAGGAATATTTTTAACTTTAATTCCAGTTCAACATTTTCAAAAATATAAAATAAATGATTAAAATATATAAAGGCTATTGAAAAATGACTGAAAAAATACAAAAAATATTATCTCATTTTGGCTATGGTTCACGTCGAAGTATTGAAAAAATGATTAAATCTGGATTTATATCAATCAATGAAAAAAAAGTAGTAATTGGTCAACGTTTAGCTGAAAACAGTATTGATAAAATTAGAATTCTAGGAAAAGCAATATCTATAAAAAAAATAAATTTTCAAACTAAAATATTAATATACAACAAACCTGAAGGAGAAATTTGTACTAGAAATGATTTTCAAAAACGTCCAACTGTATTTGATAAATTGCCATTATTAAGTATGAATAGATGGATTAGTATTGGAAGATTAGATATTAATACTCAAGGGCTATTATTATTTACAAATAATGGAATATTAGCTAATCAACTAATGCATCCTCAAAAGCAAATAGAACGAGAATACTATATGCGTATTTTTGGAAAAATTAATAAAAATACAATGAATATTTTAAAAAATGGAGTTAGAATTAAAAATGGTTATACTGCATTTAAAAGAATAGAACCCCTACGTACTAAAGAATCAGGTAAAAATATATGGTTTAAGGGTGTTTTATGTGAGGGTAAAAACCGTGAAATTAGATCTATGTGGCAAACAGTACAATGTAAAGTAAGTAGATTAATTAGAATACGATATGGAAATATTATTTTACCTAAAAATTTAAAATTAGGACATTGGAAAAAATTAAATTCGATTTCACTAAACAATTTATATAGTTTAATATCGTTTAAAGAATACTGAAACAGTATATATTTTTAATAAAAAAATTATTGTTATATTTATATAAAAAAATCATTTTTTTATATATTTCAAAAAAGGTTGATTGTGTGAATTTACTTACAAATTATGAATTATTTTTAGCAAAAATTATTACTATACTTATTTTTATTGCTTCCATTATAGCATTTTTTTGCTTAATAATAAAAAGAAAAAAAAATATCAAACATACATTTAAAATTACTTTATTGAATAACCATTATAAAGATATAAAAAATAATATTTTATTAGCTACTATGAATAATTTTGAAAAAAAGATATGGTTAAAACAAGAAAAAGAAAAAAAGAAAATTTTACAAAAAAAAGAAGAATATTTAAAAAATAAAAAGAATATATTATATGTATTAGATTTTAAAGGTGGTGTGTATGCTAATGAAGTTTTAGGGTTACGAGAAGAAATATCTGCTATACTTTCTGTAGTAAATCAAAATGATGAAGTTTTATTACGTTTAGAAAGTTCTGGGGGTGTTATTCATGGATACGGATTAGCTGCTTCTCAGTTAAATAGACTACGTGAAAGAGGAATACGATTAATTGTATCTGTAGATAAAATTGCAGCAAGTGGAGGTTATATGATGGCATGTGTTGCAGATTATATCGTATCAGCTCCATTTGCTATAATAGGCTCAATTGGTGTAGTAGGACAAATGCCTAATTTTAATAAATTATTAAAAAAATGTAATATAGACATTGAACTTCATACTGCAGGAGATTATAAGCGCACTTTGACAATGTTTGGAAATAATACTGATTCAACACGCACAAAATTCTGTGAAGAATTAAATAGTACACATGAACTTTTTAAAAATTTTATTCAAAAAATGAGACCATCTTTAGATATTGAGAATGTATCTAACGGAGAACATTGGTTTGGAACAATGGCTTTAAAAAAGAAATTAGTAGATAAAATTAGTACAAGTGATGATGTTTTAATGTCTAAAATGAATAAATATACTGTATTAAGCATTCAGTATATTTATACTAAAAAAATATTAGAACGTTTTACATCTTCTATATCTAGAAATATTAGTAAAATACTACTGAAAACATTTTTTTATAAAAATTATTTATAATTAAATCATTTTTATTTTTTATAAAAATTATCTGACTAATAATTTATTCTTAAAAATAATATAATCGACTGGATAGAAATATGCAAAAATCTCTTGTTATAGTTGAATCTCCAGCAAAAGCAAAAACTATAAATCAATATTTAGGCGATAATTATATAGTTAAATCGAGTGTAGGACATGTACGAGATTTATTAACTACTAATGCAAAAAATAAAGATACAATTAAACAGTCTATATTAATCTCTAAAAAGTTTGATCAAAAAAATATTTTAATACAAAAAATGGGAATTGATCCATATCAAAACTGGAAAGCTGAATATCATATTTTACCTGGAAAAGAAAAAATAATATCTGAGTTAAAAAATATTGCCAATCAAGTTGATTATATATATCTTGCTACTGATTTAGATAGAGAAGGAGAAGCAATAGCATGGCATTTACAAGAAGTAATTGGTGGAGATGTATCTAAGTTTAGGCGTGTTGTATTTAATGAAATTACAAAACATTCAATAGAAAAAGCTTTTAAAAATATAGGCTATATAAATATGAATCGAGTGCGTGCACAACAAGCACGTCGTTTTATGGATCGAATCGTAGGTTATATGATTTCTCCTTTATTATGGACAAAAATTTCAAGAGGTTTATCTGCAGGACGCGTACAATCTGTAGCAGTTCGTATTATATCAGAGCGTGAACATATAATAAAAAATTTTATACCAGAAGAATATTGGAAGTTAAGTATTTCTCTTTTTTCAAAAAAAAGAAAATTTATTACTATGAATGTAACGCATTATAAAGATCAAATATTCTGTCTAACTAAAAAAGAAGAAGTAGATTTTGCTATAGAAAAAATTAAAAAATCATTTTTAATTATTCAAAAATGTGAAGATAAAGTATATTATAAAGCAGCACCTGCTCCTTTCATTACTTCTACACTACAACAATCTTCTAGTTTAAAATTAGGCTTTAGTGTAAAAAAAACAATGTTTTTAGCTCAAAAATTATATGAAGCAGGTTATATAACTTATATAAGAACCGATTCATATTATTTAAGTAAACATGCAATTAAAACAGTTCGATTATATATTCAAAGTTATTATGGAAATGATTATTTACCAGAACAACCTAATGTATATTCTAATCAAAAACACTCTCAAGAAGCTCATGAGGCAATTCGACCTTCTAATATTAAAATAAAACTAATAAAATCAAAAAATTTAAATTCTGATGCTCAAAAACTTTATACGTTAATTTGGAACCAATTTATTGCTTCTCAAATGACATCAATAAAATATAAATCTATCACAGTAACAGCAATGGCTGATAAATTTAAATTACAAAATAGTGAGCGAATAGTAATATTTAAAGGTTGGACTAAAATTTTAACAGAAGAAAAACATATTAATTTAGACTCTACTAATTTAGAAAAAGGAAGTCCATTATTTATAGATAAATTTTTACCTGTTCAAAAATTTACTAAACCTCCACCACGTTTTAATGAAGCATCCTTAGTTCGTGAATTAGAAAAAAAAGGTATTGGAAGACCGTCTACCTATGCTGCTATTACATCAAAAATACAAGAACGAGGTTATGTTACAATTAAAAAAAATAAGTTTTATGCTGAAAAAATGGGAGAAATACTAACTATTCGACTAAAAAAAAGTTTTAGTGATCTAATTGATTATAATTTTACTGCAAATATGGAAAAAAAATTAGACCAAATTGCTGACAATAAAATTTCATGGAAAAATGTGCTTAATTCTTTTTTTTATGATTTTTCAAAACAATTAGAACAAGCAAAAAAAATACCAGAAGATGGAGGAATGGAGCCAAATATTATTGTGATGACTTCAATTGATTGTCCAGTTTGTTATAAAAAAATGGGAATAAAAACTGCAGTTACTGGTGTTTTTCTTAGTTGTTCAGGATATAATTCTGAACCAAAAACACGCTGTAAAAAAACTATAAACCTTATATCATTAAATGAATTTAACAAAAATAAAAAAGATAAAAAAGAAAATTTTAAAAAAATAATTAATCGATGTCATATATGTAATATGACTATGGATAGTTATTTTATTAATAATAAACTTAAACTTCATATTTGTGGTAATAATCCTAGTTGTATTGGTTATAAAATTGAAAAAGGCAAATTTAATGACGGACCTACTTATTTATCTCAAATTATTCAATGTGAAAAATGTCATGCAGAAATGACTTTCAAAATAGGTCGATTTGGAAAATTTTTTATATGTATTAATCAAGATTGTAAAAATACAAGAAAAATTTTATCTAATGGTGAAATATCAGAGCCTAAATTAGAACCTATTTCTTTTCCCAAACTATTATGTAAAGAATCTAATGCATGGTTTGTGTTAAGAGAAGGAGTGTCTGGTATTTTTTTTGCTGCAAATACTTTTCCAAAATCACGAGAAACTAGATCTCCATTAGTTGAAGAGCTATTTCAATTTCAGCATTTATTACCAGAAAAAATACGTTATCTAGCTATTGGTCCTCAAATTGATGACGAGGGAAATAAAACTATAGTTTGTTTTAATAGAAAAACTAAAGAACATTATATCAGTTCTAAGAAAGAAGGGAAATTTACAAATTGGGTAGCTTTATTTTCAGATGGAAAATGGCTTGTTAATAAAAAATAAGATTATAATAAATGGCATTCTCGAATTTTTTCTGTAATTAATCTGACAAATTTTGGACTACTAGTTAGATTCCCAGAATGAGGATTATTATGTTCGTGACCTCCTTTAAAATCACTAATTAAGCAGCCAGATTCTCGTGCTTGTAATTTTCCTGCTATAAAATTATTTGGTTCTAAATTAAAATCAAAAAAACAATCTATTCTTCCAGCTGCAACATAAGCTAGATCAAGTACAGTAGAACCAGTACATCTTAAAAATATCCCAGATAAAATTAATTTTTTATATATTTCAAAATAGGATGAAGTTTTTTCATGAATATAATCCGGTAGATTCACTGCAACTGTAGTATATTGTAGAGTATTAATATTACTACATCTAGTTCTATAACCGTTTAGTTGTGAACCTTGTCCCTTTACAGCCGTAAATAAATCATTTCTTATAGGATCATATATAACAGAAATTTCTGTATGATTTTTCGAAATGACAGCAATAGATATACAAAAATGAGGAAAATGTTTAATAAAATTATTTTTTCCATCTAATTCATTAATTATCCAAGTAGTATTATTATCATTTTTAAACAATAAATATTTTTCATTTTGGTTTAAAATAATATGATTTGGATATGCTTTATGAATAATTTCACTTATTGTTCTATATGTTTTATACATAATATTTTTAATAAACATTTTATTTTTTTCTATATCTTCTTTTCCAAACTTTTGTGAATCATAATTTTGAACAATGATATTTCCTCCTTTTCGTACTGCACGAATAGCGATATTTAATATGGGATGCATTACAATCTCCTAAATTTTTAAATGTATTAAAATGATAACATAATTTAAATGTCTTTAATATTCATTAATAATTAAAAAATAATTTTTTTCTGTATATGAAAAATAACAGTGCAATCAATTAATTTCTAATTTATTTCTACTAAAAGTAATATTATTGCTTGTTTTATATACCAAAATGAAAAAAAATATTTTTATACTCATTTATTAGGATTGTAAAATGCATAATATTAATGTATTAAACGCTTCAAAATATAAAATTAATTTATTAGATTTACATCGTCAAGATTTACATTTTTTTCTTTCTTCTTTAGGTGCAAAAAAATTTTCTACAGAACAAATAATGAATTGGATTTATAACCATCATTGTAATAATTTTGATAAAATGCTTAATATTAGTAAAATAATCAGAAGTAAATTACAAGAAAAATCTCATATTTTTGCATCAGAATTTATAGAAGAAAGAATTTCTTGTGATGGTACAATAAAATGGATATCATTGATTGATCATCAGAAAATTGAGACAGTTTATATACCAGAAAAAAAACGTTCTACACTTTGTGTTTCATCACAAATAGGATGTTCTTTAAAATGTAATTTTTGTGCTACTGGTCAACAAGGTTTTAATAGAAATTTAAAAGTTTCTGAAATTATTGCTCAAATTTGGCAAGCAAAAAAAAAATTAAAACAAAAAAATATCTTAGAACGCATTAGTAATATAGTCTTTATGGGGATGGGTGAGCCTTTATTAAATTTAAATAATGTCGTTTCTGCATTAAAAATAATTTTAGATGAACATGGTTTTGGTTTATCAAAACGCCGAATTACTGTGTCCACTTCTGGAATAGTGCCAGCATTAGATAAATTAAGAAATATGATTGATGTTGGTCTAGCAATTTCTTTACATGCTTCTAATGATTCTATTAGAGATACTCTTATGCCTATTAATAAAAAATATAATATTGCATCTCTATTATATTCAGCATTAAAATATTTTAAATGTTCTAACGCTAATAGAGGTGGAATTACAATAGAATATGTTATGTTAAAAGGAATTAATGATTCTAACAAAAACGCTGAACAATTGGCTAATTTATTAAAAAATATACCTAGTAAAATTAATCTTATTCCTTGGAACTCTTTTATAGGTTCATCTTTTATATGTAGTGATATTAATCGAATTAATATTTTTGCAAAAATTTTAAGAAATAAAGGTTTTACTACAGTTATTAGAAAGAATAGAGGAAAGGATATTAATGCTGCATGCGGTCAACTGACTGGAAACGTAATTAATCGCTTTAATATAGTTAATTATTCTAATAAATAATAATTTATTACATTCTATGTTAATAATGTGTAATTTAATTAAGTAGTAATATAATTTATTATTCACATGCTATTTTATACAAAATAAAATTTATTTAAAACAATATGAATAAATATAAAAATATTTCTAGAAGAAAATCTGATCGAATTTATGTAGGTACAGTTCCTATTGGAAATAATGCACCTATTTCAGTTCAATCTATGACTAATACTCGTACAACAAATAGTTTTCAAACTATTCAACAAATTTTAGAATTACAAAAATTCGGTGCAGATATTGTGCGTGTTTCTATACCTAATTTAGAAGCTGCAGAGTCATTTAAAGTTATTAAGAAAAAAGTACGAGTTCCATTAATAGCAGATATACATTTTGATTATAGATTAGCTTTAAAAGCGGTAAAATATGGAGCGGATTGTTTAAGAATCAATCCTGGAAATATTGGAAATAAAAAAAGAATATCAGAAATTATTAAATGTGTAAAAGACAAAAACATACCGATTCGTATTGGTGTAAACGCAGGATCACTAGAAAAAGATATATTAAAAAAATATAGCATTCCGACTCCAGAAGCTTTAGTAGAATCAGCTATGAGGCATATTGAATATTTTGATGCTTTAAATTTTAATCAATTTAAAGTTAGTGTAAAAGCATCTAATGTATTTTTAGCTGTAGAAGCTTATCGAATGTTAGGGAAAAAAGTTACACAACCATTGCATATTGGCATAACAGAAGCAGGAAGTTTAAGAAATGGAACGGTAAAATCTTCTATTGGTATTGCTTTATTATTATTAGAAGGTATTGGTGATACATTACGAATTTCATTAGCAGCAGATCCTGTTGAAGAAGTAAAAATAGGGTATGATATTTTACAAGTTTTAGGTATAAGATCTAGGGGTGTTAACTTTATTGCTTGTCCTACTTGTTCTAGACAAGAATTTGATGTCATTAAAACAGTAAATCAATTAGAACAAAAATTAGAAGATGTTTCTACTCCTATTGACGTATCTATCATTGGATGTATTGTTAATGGAATAGGTGAAGCTAAAATAGCAACATTAGGATTAACAGGCGGTTGTAAAAAAAGTGCTATTTATGAAGATGGTGTACGTCAAAAAAATAAATTAAATAATGAAAAAATTATCGAACAAATGGAAATAAAAATTCGAGAAAAAATAAAAAAAATAAATGAATTAAAAAAATAATACTTAATTCATCTTTATTAGATTATTGGAAAACAAGAGAAAATAGTGAATAAAGAAATTAAATCAATTAGAGGAATGCATGATTATCTTCCAGAAGAATTAAAACTTTGGAATTACATAGAAACTATTTTAAAAGAAGTTTTATCTAGCTATTGTTATTTGGAAATTAGATTACCTTTATTAGAAAAAACTGAAATATTTAAAAGAGCTATTGGTTGTATTACTGATGTAATTGAAAAAGAAATGTATTCTTTTAATGACCGGAAAGGTAATAGCTTAACTTTACGTCCAGAAGGTACTGTAGGATGCGTACGTGCTATAATACAAAATCATTTATTACATAAAAAAAATAACAGATTTTGGTATTTAGGACCTATGTTTCGATATGAAAGACCACAAAAAGGACGTTATCGTCAATTTTATCAATTAGGTGCTGAAGCCTTTGGAGTAGATACAGAAGATATTGATTTAGAAATGATTTTAATGACTAATCGTTTATGGAAAATAATAGGTATTAATGCATATATAAAATTAGAGATTAATTCTATTGGTTCTCAAAAAGATCGATTTCAATATAAAAAAGCATTAGTAATTTTCCTTAAAAAATATGAACATTTATTAGATGTAGACTGTAGAAGAAGACTATATACTAATCCTTTAAGGATTTTAGATTCTAAAAACAAAGAAGTACAAAAAATACTACAAGAAGCTCCTTTATTAAGTAAATATATTGATATTTCTTCGACTAATCATTTTAAAAATTTATGTAGTATGATTACTGATCATGGAATAAAATATACATATAATCAAAACTTAGTAAGAGGATTAGATTATTATAATAATACTGTTTTTGAATGGAAAAGTAATTATTTAGGTTCGCAAAATACTGTTTGTGCAGGAGGAAGATACGATTCTTTAATTGAAGAAATGGGAGGAAAAAAAACATCTGCTATAGGTTTTGCAATAGGAATAGAACGTTTAGTATTACTAATAAAAACATTAAATATTTTTTATGAAAAAATAGAAGATATTAATATTTATATTATTTTTATAGGAGAAGAAAATAAATATTATGCTATACATTTATCTGAAGAGATTAGAAATTTATATCCAAAATTAAAAATATTTATTGATTTTTTAAATCAAAATCTTCAAAAAAAAATAAAAAACGCTATAAATTCTTCCGCAAAAATTGCTATTATAATAAGTTCTAATAAAATACAAGAAAAAAGCTTTTTAATTAAAGATTTAAAGAATAAAAAAGAATACTATCTTTTAAAAAATCAAATCTTATTAAAGATTAAACAATTTTTTTAAACTTGTATAATATATATTTATATTTTTTAGGAGAAACATGTTTAATTCTAACATAGAATTTTCAAAATATGATCCAGAATTATGGTCTACTATAGAAAAAGAGAATAAAAGACAAGAGCTTCATATAGAATTAATTGCGTCTGAAAATTATACTAGCCGTTATGTCATGCATGCCCAAGGATCACAATTAACAAATAAATATGCAGAAGGTTATCCTAATAAAAGATATTATGGTGGATGTAAATATGTAGATATAATTGAAGAATTAGCAATTAATCGTGCTAAAAAATTATTTAATGCTGATTATGTTAATGTTCAACCTCATTCTGGATCTCAAGCTAATTTTGCTGTTTATACAGCACTTTTAAATCCTGGTGATACAATATTAGGTATGAGATTATCGCATGGCGGTCATTTAACACATGGTTCTCCTGTAAATTTTTCAGGTAAAATATATAATGTTATTTCATATGGAGTAGATCTTAATGGTCACATTAATTATGAAGAATTATTATATCTAGCTAAGAAATACAAGCCAAAAATGATTATTGGTGGATTTTCAGCATATTCTGGAATTTGTAACTGGAAAAAAATGCGTGAAATTGCAGATGAAGTTGATGCATATTTTATAGTTGATATGGCTCATATTGCTGGTTTAGTTGCAGCAAAAATTTATCCTAATCCAATTAGTTATGCACATGTTGTCACTAGTACCACTCATAAAACATTAGCAGGACCAAGAGGGGGGTTAATTCTTGCTCAAGGTGGTAATGAAGCTTTATATAAAAAATTAAATTTATCAGTTTTTCCTGGTGCACAAGGAGGTCCATTGATGCACGTAATTGCAGGAAAAGCAGTTGCATTTAAAGAAGCTTTAGAACCAGAATTTATAAAATATCAAAAACAGATAGTTAAAAATGCAAAAAAAATGGTTCAATCTTTTTTATTAAACGGATATAAGATAATTTCTGGAGAAACTTATAATCATTTATTTTTAATTGATTTAACTAATAAAAAATTAACAGGAAAAGATGCTGATATAGCTTTAAGTAAAGCGAATATCACTGTTAATAAAAATACTATACCTAATGATTTAAAAAGTCCTTTTATTACTTCAGGAATTCGTATTGGAACGTCTGCTGTCACTAGAAGAGGATTTAAAGAAGAAGAAGTTGCTAAAGTTGCAGACTGGATCGTTAATATTTTAAATGATGTTAATGACAAAAATAATATTATTAATATTAAAAGTAAAGTATTAGAAATTTGTACAAAATATCCAGTTTATATTTGATTTAATTAAAAAATTTAGATAAATCTATCTTTATTAAAGATAGTATTAATAATTTATAAAAAAATAATATTGATAAAAAATTTTTAACCGTAATTAAGGTAATCTAATCTTTATTGTTTCAATATTAATGTGATTCTTATTATAAAAATAAGGAATTATACCTAGTAATGGGGATTTTATATAATTTAACAAAGTTTGGATGTAATATATATGATATCTATCATTAGGCAATATATAATTAGCAATCCAACCGCCACATCGTAGTTTATCTGAAAGAATAGCTTTTTCTGTTAAAATAGCATGATTTATACATCCTAACTTTATTCCAACAATCATAATAACAGTTAGTTGTTCTTTTTTGACCCAATCAGAAAAAGTATGATTATAAGATAAAGGAGTATACCATCCACCAGCACCTTCGATTAGAATCCAATTGCTTTTTGTTGCAATATTTTTTAAACCTAAAGATAACTCTTTCATTTGAATAGTTTTTTTTTGAACTTGACTTAAAATATGAGGAGGAGCACTTTCTACAAATGTAATAGGGTTAACTTCTTTATAACTTAAAGTTATAGAACTATTCTTTTTAAGAATTACTGTATCATTATTAATGATACCATATGACTCTTTTTTAGATCCAGAAGATACAGGTTTATATCCTGCTGTATTATATCCTACTTGCGTTGCTTTTTGTAACAGAATACTACTTACAAAAGTTTTACCAATGTTTGTATCAGTTCCAGTAATAAAAAATTTTTTAATCATATTTTTATCTTATTTTAATGAATTATTAAAAAATAAATAAAATGAATTCTATAAAGAATTATGGATGATATAATAGTATTTAGCATTCTATATATGATTGAGTAACTCAATAAATTTAGTTTTGTGTATTTTATAAAATAGCACATAACTATAATATTGAGTTACTCTAGATGATATAATATAAATTATATTATTCTAAAATAAAATATTTATTAAATACATATTTTGGTTTAAAAAATAAAATTACTTAATAATATATTTTTTTATATTATGATATTGCTGCATTATAATATTTATTATTTTTAATTTTTGATGAATTCATAATAGAATTATATTTATTTTTTTCTGATATATTTTGTTTTATGTACTCAGGATTTAAATTTAATTTTTTTAACAACTTCAAATCAATTTCTTCTTCTGGATTTCCTGCAGTTAGTAACTTACATCCATAAAAAATAGAATTTGCTCCAGCCATAAAACACATTGCTTGAGTTTGATCATTCATATTTTGACGGCCAGCAGATAATCTAATATAAGATTGTGGCATCATAATACGAGCAGCAGCAATAATTCTAATGAATTCGAATGGTTCTATATTTTCATTATTTTCCATAGGTGTTCCGGGAATTTTAACTAACATATTAATAGGGATACTTTCTGGTTGAACAGATAAATTAGATAATTCCATTAATAATTCCATTCGATCTTGTACTTTCTCTCCTAAACCCATGATACCACCAGAGCAAATTTTCATACCAGCATTGCGAACTATATTTAAAGTATCTAGTCGTTCTTGGTATGTTCGTGTAGTAACAACATTACTGTAAAAATTACGCGATGTATCCAAATTATGATTATAAAAATCTAATCCTGCATTAGCTAATTTTTTTGCTTGTAAACTATTTAAAGTACCCAAAGTCATACAAGTTTCCATACCCATTAATTTTATTTCTTTAATAATTTTTTCTAAATAAGGTATATCTTTTTCTTGAGGATTTTTCCAAGCTGCACCCATACAAAATCGACTAGAACCTGAAGCTTTTGCTTTTTTTGCAGCATTAATAATTGTTTCTATCTCTAATAACGGTTCTTTTTTTAAGCCTGTTTTATACCTAGCACTTTGTGGACAGTATTTACAATCTTCTGGGCATGCACCTGTTTTTATTGAAAGGAGTGTACTAATTTGTAGTATATTTGGATTAAAATATTCCCTGTGTTTTTTTTGAGCTTGAAACATAAGATCAAAAAATGGTTTTTTAAAAAGTTTTTTTGTTTCTTCTAGAGTCCATTTTTTTTTCATATTATCTCCAAAAAAAATTATGATTTTGTTGTATTAAAGGTTTATACTAGATCATTGAATATTTTGATATATAAATAATGATGAGTCAATCTGATACAATTTTTGATTATAAACATATTTGGCATCCTTATTCACCGATGATTAATCCGATTCCTTCTTATTCTGTTATATCTGCTAAAGGGGTTTATTTAAAACTCAAAAATAAAAAAAATATAATAGATGGCATGTCTTCATGGTGGTCTGCAATACACGGTTATAACCATCCTTTTTTAAATCGAGCGTTAAAGAAGCAAATAAAAAAAATGTCTCATGTTATGTTTGGAGGAATTACACATCCTCCTGCTATCGCACTTTGTCGACAATTAATTGCATTAACACCAAAAAAATTAGAATGTATTTTCCTTTCTGATTCTGGATCAGTAGCTATCGAAGTAGCAATAAAAATGTTAATACAATATTGGCAATCATTAGGTCAAAAAAGAAAACAATTTTTAACTATTCGAAATGGATATCATGGTGATACTTTTGCTGCTATGTCAGTTTCTGATCCTAAAAATTCTTTTCATAAAATATATAACAATTTATTACCAAATAATTTATTTGCAGATGCACCAGTGTCTTCTTTTCATAAAAAATGGCAGAAAAACGATCTTATATCTTTCAAAAAAATAATAGAAGAAAACTCATTAAAAATAGCAGGAGTTATATTAGAACCTATAGTACAAGGTGTAGGAGGAATGAATTTTTATCATCCTACATATTTAAAAAAAATAAAAACTTTATGTAATGATCATCATATTCCACTTATTTTTGATGAAATTGCAACAGGTTTTGGTCGTACTGGAAGACTTTTTGCTTTCGAACATGCTGATGTTACACCAGATATATTATGTTTAGGAAAATCTATTACTGGTGGAACAATAACTTTAGCTGCCACTTTAACATCACGACATATTGCTAATACTATCAGTATGAGTGAAGTGGGTTGTTTTATGCATGGCCCAACTTATATGGCAAATCCTTTAGCATGTGCTGTTGCAAACGCGAATATAAAAATTTTAAAAACCAATCAATGGAAAACACAAGTAGATAAAATTGAAAAACAATTATCTCAAAATTTATTACCTTTAATTAATCATCCTTATGTTATTGATGTACGTATATTAGGCGCTATTGGTGTAGTGGAATGTTCTCATTTAGTAAATATGTTTTTAATTCAAAAATTTTTTGTTGACAATGGTGTATGGATTCGACCATTTAAAAAGTTAATCTATATTGTACCACCTTATATTATTAATCCTGATCAATTAAATAAGCTGACCAATGTTATAATTGAAGCTTTAGATAATAAGTCATTATTTATATTAAATAGTTAAAATTAGAAAAAAATTTTAAAAATATATTAATTTTTGTTAATTGTATGCATAAGTATCCATATTGGATTCGTACTAGTATTATAGATATTAATTTTTTTTAATGTTCCATTTATCTGAGAAATACTATATAAAATAAATGTATTAGATTTTTCTCCAGTTACTATTAAATATGTATTATTATCATTGATAGAAAAAGATCGGGGTTGTTCTACTGTTGGATAACTTTCAAAAAAAGTAATGTTATAATTCTTTTGATCAATATGAAATAAAGAAATAATATTTAAAAATCGATCAGAAGCATATAAAAAACGACCACATTGTGTGATATGAATATCAGAAGACCAATAGCGATCTGAAAGTACATTATTTAATATATTAATGTTTTGTATATTTTCTACTTGTATAATGTTATTTTTTTTATTTATTCTCCATACATCTATAGTTCCATTAAGTTCATTTATAGTATAAATAAAATCTTTATTTGGATGAAATATAATATGACGTGGTCCAGAGTTTTTTTTAGTATGTAATAATTTCTGTTCAGTATTTTTTAATATTCCATGATCTGTTAAATGATATAGATAAATGGTATCTTCCTTTAAAGACATAACAAATAAAATATTGTATTTATAATTTATTTTAGCAGAATGGCAACCTTCTATATTATAAATAATTTGTATTGGATTTTGAGGAATACCATATTTATTTAGCGGGCTAACACTAATACAATTAGAATTGTATGAGCTGCAAAATAAAAATTCTTTAGTATAGTTTAAAGAAATATAATTTGGATTTCCAGGAATAAAACTTTCACTTTTTTTTTTCAAAAAACCATTATCATCAATACAGTATGTAATAATTCTATTATTAGGACGAATACCAGCGTATAACAAATTTTTACTCTTAATAATTTTAAGAGGTTGCACTTGACCATCTGTTATAACTGTTTGTATGAGATTCATTTCTCCATTTTTATATAAATTCCATACTTCTATATTTTCACTAACTGAATTTGCAATATATACAACTTCTTTCATATAATTCCTTTAATATTTTTTGATAATTATGTCATATAAATTCTTTATATGATAATAAATTTTAATTAAAAATATTTTTTAATCATGATTGTTTACTTAAATTATATAATATATTTTTGATCCAAATTAGACGTAAATAATCATCATTTGGATGCCAAATAAATTGTAGTGTTGTTGAATTTTTCATTTTCCAAGTATTAGGTTCATCTTGAAATATTTTTAATAGATATTGAGTATTAATTGAATTCTTATTATTAAATTCTATAATGCCTATTTTTTTATTAGATTTAATACGTTTTATACCTATTTTATATGCTATTAATCGAATTTTAGCAATTATAATTAAATTTTTAGAAAAATCAGGTAATGGTCCAAATTGATAGATTAATTCATTTTTTATTTGTTCTATGTTGTTTTCATTTTCAGCATTAAAAATTTTTTTATAAAAAAATAATCTTGTATTAACATCTACAATATAGTTATCAGGTAATAAAGAAGATACATATAGTTCCACTTCCAATGGTTTTTTTAATAATTTATCAATAGATAAATGTTCTCCAGTTTTTAATAGGTCAATGGCATTACGTAATAATTTCATATATAAAGAAAAACCTATGTTTTTCATGTGTCCACTTTGCTCTTTACCTAATATTTCTCCTATTCCTCTAATTTCAAGATCTTGATTAGAAAGAGAAAACCCTCCTCCAAAATTATTAACTGATGAAATAGCTTCTAATCTTTTTTTTGCATTAATAGTCATTTTATTAAAATTATTCACTAGGAATAAAGCATATGCTTGATAGCGTGATCTACCAATTCGACCCCGTAGTTGATGAAGTTGAGATAATCCAAAATGATCAGAGTTTTCAATAATAATTGTATTTGCTCTTGGAATATCAATACCACTTTCAATAATTGTAGTACAAATTAAAACATTAAATTTATTGTTATAAAACTCATTCATAACTTTTTGTAAATCAATGTTACTCATTTGTCCATGACCTATTTTAATATTAGCTTCGGGAATTAATTTTGATAATCTTTCAGCAATATTTATAATATTTTTAACTTTGTTATATACGTAATAGACTTGACCACCACGTAATATTTCTCGTAAAATAGTGTTTCTGACTAATGTAGAACTGTATTCTTGAATATAAGTTTTTACTGCTAATCTTTGAGCAGGCGGTTTTTCTATAATTGATAAATCTTTTATACCAGTCATAGCCATATTTAAAGTACGAGGAATAGGTGTAGCTGTTAAAGTTAATATATCAATATTAGAGTATTTTTTTTTGATAATTTCTTTATGATTAACACCAAATCTATGTTCTTCATCAATAATTAGTAAACCAAGATCATACCATTCTATCTCTTTTAATAATAATTTATGAGTTCCTATTAAAATATCAATTTTACCATTTTTAGTATGTTGAAGAAGTAAATTTTGTTGTTTTTGATTTTGAAATCTAGATATTAAATCAATGTAAAAAGACCAATTAGAAAAGCGTTTTTTAAAATTTTCATAATGCTGTTGAGCTAACAATGTAGTTGGGACTAAAACTGCTACTTGTTTTTTATTAGATACAGATAAAAAAGCAGATCTCATTGCAATTTCTGTTTTTCCAAAACCTACATCGCCACAAATTAAACGATCCATAGGAGTGGATTTATACATATCTTTTAATACAGATTTTATTACTTGATCTTGATCTGGTGTAATTTGAAATAAACAATCTTTAGAGAATATTTGATATTTTTCTTCATTTTTTTTAAATGAAAAACCTTCTATAGATGCTCTATTAGCATAAATATCTAATAATTGTGCAGCATGATCATATAAAGTTTTACTGATTTTTTGTTTTTGTTTATTCCATTCATCACCTCCTAATTTATGAAGAGGAGCATGTTCTATTGATGTTTCTGTATAAGGGGAAATAAGATGAAGAGATGACACAGGTAAATATAACTTGTCTTCTTCTGCATATGAAATTATTAAATATTCAGATTTAATACTCGCAGTTTTTATTGTTGTTAATCCTTGATATCGTCCAATACCATGCTCAACATGTATAATAGGATGATTAAAAATCAGTTGAGATAAATTGTTTTTTTGTATGTGAGTATTGTCTATAATTGTTGCAATAGATGTATTTTGAGTAATTATTGGTAATAAATCTTTCGTACAAATAAATAAAATATTATTTTTTTTATCAAAAAATCCATTTTTTAATTTACTATTCGTATAAAAAAAATTACTTTCTTTATTAATATCAATTATTTTTTCTATATATTGAGGATAGATTTTATTTTCTATTAATACTTTTAAAATTTTTTGTATATATTCTTTTTTATTTAAACAAAATATTATTTTTCCTGAAAATGAATGAATAAAAGATAATAA
The DNA here is from genome assembly GCF_005081945.1 of Buchnera aphidicola (Brachycaudus cardui). Lineage (NCBI taxonomy): Bacteria > Pseudomonadati > Pseudomonadota > Gammaproteobacteria > Enterobacterales > Erwiniaceae > Buchnera > Buchnera aphidicola. The sequence goes on from NZ_CP034879.1 coordinate 326,623, forward strand.
TTTTTTTATTTTTTCTTGATTGTCGACATTTTTAAATACATGAGGCAACTGTTTGCATGTCAAATTAATAATTTTTTTATTTTTTAAAATATAATCATCTATAATTGGCATAAAAGAATCTTTCTGTAAAGAAAGTAATTTATCTTTATTTTTCATTAATATCTTTTTAGTTAAAATTTTAATATTATATCTATTTTTATATTTTAAAAACAGTTATTTAGATAAAATCATATATATTTTTTAAAAAATAAACGTGTTAATGTAAGTGTATTATAGCGATGGTAAATTATATTAAATATCAAATTTGACTTTTTTATACATTTTTCTATAAATATTTTTATATTTCAATACTTTCAAAAAATAAATTGATTAAATATTAATTATATATAAGATAAAACTTCATTAATAATTTCGAAATAAGTTGTTATTTAATTTTAAATACAGTTAATAATATCTATTTTTTTAACTAAAATTATATTAGTTTTTAAATGAAATAAAATTTATTTAAATAAAACTATAAAATAGAGTAAAAAAGATAATATATTTAATAGAAAATAATATTTTTATACGAATAAAAATAAAATTTATTATACTAATAATACTTTAAAAAATTAAAATTCATGATTATTCCATGTTAATTTATTTATGAAATATTTTAAATTTTTTTATTTTCAACTTATTTAATTTAAGAAAAAAAATAATGTATCATCCTATATATATATTTATTGGTTTGCGTTATCTATGGAATTCTCATTTACCAAAATTTAAAAAATTTCTTATTCTTTTATCTATTATGGGTATTAGCATCAGTGTTTTTTCTCTTATTATTATAATATCTATTATGAATGGATGTGAAAAAAATTTTGAAAAAAATATTTTATCTTTTATTCCACATTTAATTATTACGAATAAAAATAAATATGTTAATAAATCAGAATTTCCTAAAAATATTTTAAAATTGAATAGCATTAAAAAAATTTCTGATTTTATTAATAAAGATATCCTTATTAAAAATAAGAATAACATCACTACAGGTCAAATAGTTGGTATCGATATTAATAATGATAAAAATATAGGTAACTATCATATAAAAAATATCTTAGATCTATTAAAACCAGATAAATATAATGCAATTATAGGAAAAGAATTAGCTAAAAAACTTGATATACATATTGGTGATGAAATTAAAATTATTCTTTTATCAAAAAATATAAAAGAACAAGTATTTAAAATAATTAGTATATTTTCTACTCAAAATGAAATTGATTATTATCAAATATTAATTAATAAAAAAGATAGCATGCATTTTTTAAACTATTCTAAAAATTATATTACTGGTTGGCGAGTATGGTTAAAAAAACCATTATCTTTGAATTTTCAGGAGATAAAAAAAATAGTACATCCTTTAATATTATATGATTGGACATTACAAAAAGGTAATTTCTTTAAAGCTATAAGAATTGAAAAATACATGATGATATTTTTATTTATATTAGTTCTATTGGTAGCTATTTTTAATATTTTTATAACTCTTTCTATTTATACAATAGAAAAAACAAATACTATTGCAATTTTAAAATCACAAGGATTATCAGATTGGAAGATTATGTTAATATTTATTACACTAGGATCAAGTATTTCTATTATTGGAAGTACAATTGGTACAATTGTCAGCATTGTATTAATAATAGAAAATAATTGCTTACAGTCTTTCATTCAAGTCGTTTTTAATAGTATGAATATTCCAATAATTATGATGCCATTTCAAATTTTTTTTATTAATATAATATCAATATTCATTACAATTTTTGCAACATTTTATCCAGCTTGGAATGCTATAAAAATACAACCATCTAGGATTTTATCTAATGAATAATATCATTATAAAATGTATTAATTTAACAAAATCTTATCAAGATGGAGATCTTATTTATAATATTATAGAAAAAATATCATTTGAGTTAAATAAAGGAGAAGTAGCTGCTATTATCGGAAAATCAGGATCTGGTAAAACTACATTATTACATCTAATTGCCGGTTTAGATAAACCTACATCTGGATCTATATTGTTTAATGGAAAAGCATTAAATTTTATGTCATCTAATGAAATATCAAAATTTAGAAATCAAGAAATCGGTTTTGTTTATCAATTCCATCATTTAATGTTAGATTTTAATGTATTAGAAAATGTTGCAATACCTCTTCTAATTAATCATAAAAAAAAGAAAGAATCTGAAGCAATTTCGTATGAAATATTAAAAAAAGTACATTTAGAACATAAAATAAAAAAATATCCTTCTGAATTATCTGGTGGTGAAAGACAACGTGTTGCTATTGCTCGAGCTTTTGTAAATAATCCTTCGTTAATAATAGCAGATGAACCTACTGGAAATTTAGACCAATATAATACTGATGTTATTTTTAATTTAATATTAAAATTAAATAGTGATTTTAATACTACTTTCTTAATTGTTACTCATGATACTACTTTAATAAAAAAAATACCTATTTTATTGAAAATGAAAAGTGGTCAATTATTTAAATAATAAAAATTAATATAAAAAAGAAATATTCAATGAATTTTTTACCTTTGCTAATTGTAAAACGATTAGGTTTAAAAAAAGACAAAAGTTATATGGTATTATTTATTTCCATTTTATCTAAGATGGGAATATCTATTAGTGTTTTTGCATTACTTATAAGTTTTAGTGCATTTAACGGTTTTCAAATATTTTTGAATAAAAAAATTTTATCAACTTTACCTCATGGAATTATTCAGTTCACTGATAAAACATCATTAAAATGGCAAGATGTAATTAAAAAATTATTTTTATTTCCAGAAATTACCTATTGTGAGCCTTATATTATAGCTAATGGATTTTTAATAATTAATAATGAAATCAAACTGATTGAAATTAAAAGTTTTAGTAATATTGAATATTTAAAAAAAAAATTTCTTTAATAAACAATAAAAGTGATTTTGGACAAAAAAACTATAAATATCAAATTATTATTTCATCTTATTTAGCAAATGATTTATTAATTAAAAAAAATGATTCAATTAAATTACTTTTTTTTAATTCACATTTACAAAATTTTTCTTTTAAAATAAAAGATATATTTGAGTCAAACGGATTTTTAGATACAAATGTAGCATATATACCTTTTGAATTTTTTCAAAAATTTTTTAATATAAAAGATAACATTAATGCAATTGAATTACATATGTCTAATCCTTTTAATGCTAATGAAATTCTTAAAAAGGTAATAAAAAAAATAGATACTCCTCTTTTTACATATAGTTGGATTAATAGTTATAAATATATATACGACGACATCAAAAAAATGAAAGTCATGATATATTTTATACTATTTTTACTAACAATTATTTCGTCTTTTAGCATTACATCTATTTCAATTATGACTATATCTAAAAAAACACAAGAAATTGCTATTTTACGTACTATGGGCGCTACTAAGTTTCTTATTCAAATAATTTTTGTATATTATGGATTACGTTCTGTAATCGTTGGAGCTTTTATTGGTTTAATCACAGGTATCATAACAGTTTTAAATTTTGAAAATATAGTATTTTTGTTAAATAAATACTTTAAGGATAATATACTATTAGATAATATCTATTATCATCATTTTTTAATATTGAAACTAAATATTTCAGACATAATAATAATATTTACGACTACTATAATAATAGGAATAATAGCAAATTGGTATCCAGCATATTACGCTTCAAAAATTAATCCTAGTAAAATATTAAAAGAATACTAACATGATTTATATTTCATTAATTAAATAATAATAATATATATTAAAATAAAATATTTTCAATTTTAGAAATGCTATATTTTAAAAAGAGGAAAAAATGACTATTAAAGTTGGAATTAATGGATTTGGTCGTATTGGACGTGTATTATTTCGATTAGCTCAAAAACGTTCAGATATTGAAATTATAGCTATTAATGACTTATTAAGTCCTGAATATATAGCTTATATGTTAAAATATGATTCTACTCATGGAATGTTTAGAAAGAATATTAAAGTTGGAAAAGAATCTATTACTATAGATGGTCAAACTATCAGAATTACTGCAATAAAAGATCCTGAAAAATTAATGTGGGGTAACTTATCTATTGATGTTGTTATTGAATCAACAGGTCTTTTTTTAACGAAAGATACTGCTTATAAACATATTTTAGCTGGATCAAAAAAAGTAGTTATAACAGGACCATCTAAAGATGGTATTCCTATGTTTGTTAGAGGAGCTAATTTTGATCAATATAAAGGAGAAAATATTGTATCAAATGCTTCATGTACTACTAATTGTTTAGCTCCTTTATCTAAAGTTATAGATGATGAATTAGGCATTATAGAAGGTTTAATGACTACTGTTCACGCTAGTACAGCTACTCAAAAAATTGTTGATAGTGCATCTTCTAAAGACTGGAGAGGTGGTAGAGGAGTATTACAAAACATTATTCCATCATCTACTGGAGCAGCTATTGCTGTAGGAAAAGTTTTACCTAACTTAAATGGTAAATTAACTGGTATAGCATTTAGAGTACCTGTATCAAATATATCTGTAGTAGATTTAACAGTACGATATAAAAAAACAGCTACATATAAAGAAATATGTGAGATAATTAAATACGCTTCTCAAGAAGAAATGCGAGATATTATAGGATATACTGAAGATGAAGTAGTATCTTCAGATTTTAACGGTCAAGAATTAACTTCTATATTTGATGCTAAAGCAGGTTTATGTTTAAATAAAAATTTTGTTAAATTAATATCTTGGTATGATAATGAAACAGGTTATTCTAGTAAAGTTCTTGATCTAGTATCTTTAGTAGCTAAAATATAATATTTTTTTATATTTTAATTATATAATGAGAATATGTTTTATTTTTTTATCTCAAATAAATAGCAGTATTGAATATTTCATTTAATACTGCTATTTATATTTTAAAAAACATTCTATTTTTATTGTCTAGCCATTCTAATAAGACATGGGGAAAAAGGAGTATTGCTACGCCATGGATTAATATCAATACCACCTCTACGTGTATATCTTGCATATACGCTCAGTTTTTTAGGTTTACAGATATTTTCAATATCATTAAAAATTCTTTCAATGCACTCTTCATGAAATTCATTACAACTACGAAAAGAAATTAAATAAAATAGCAATGCAGCATGATTAATTTTTTGACCAGAATATATAATTTGTATTGATGCCCAATCAGGTTGTTTAGTAATTGGACAATTAGATTTTAATAAATGACTATATAAAGATTCTTCTACTATTTCATTATTAGAAGAATTAATAAGTAATAACGGATTATATTTATAAGATGTAACTTGAATATCTTGATTATCTATACACATTCCATAGAATTCTGATATTTTTTGATTTTTAATCTCATTTAAATTAAATAATTTTATAGAGACTTCTCCACACACACATTTTATAAGATCTAGTTCTAAAGTCTTAACTAATGTTGTATGATGATCAAATTTAATTTGATGAAAACTATTTATATAAATTTTCAAACTTTTAGATTCAAAAATATTTTTACTAGTCACATTAACTTCTACTCTAGCAATGGCTATTTGGGGTAATCCGTTTCTGTTCAACCATGATAATTCATATAATGTCCAAATATCTTTTCCAATAAAAGGCAAATGGATATAATTTAATTCAATCATCTTACGATGTTTGTCACGAGGAATACTTTTTAATAAACTAAAATGATCTATTTGAGAGTTCATATTTTTTCTTTTTATTTATTTTTTTAAATATTAGTATAAAAAATATTTTTTATATAATTATCTTTAAAAAATAATATGATTCTTTTAAAGAAAGTATATATATTTTATGTTACATTGAGAATAATATTAGGAAGAATTTTTTTTATCCACTCTACAACTCTTAATTTAGTTTTATCTGATTGACGATCTTCATCTAAAACTAATCCGAAAAAATAATCTTTATTTAATAAAGCTTTAGAATTGTCAAAATTATATTCTTTTGTAGACCATTTTCCAATTATATTAGCATTATTTTTTTTTAATATATTATATATTACTCCTATTGCATCACAAAAATATTCACCATAATCTTCTTGATCACCACATCCAAATAATGCTACAGTTTTATTTGAAAAATTAATTTTTTTCAGAATAGGTAGAAAATCATCCCAATCACATTGTACTTCACCATAGTACCAAGTAGGTATTCCTAATATTAAAAAATTAAAAGATTCCATATCTTGTTTAGAAGTATTACAAATATCATATAATGTAGCAATTTTTTCACCTATACATTGTTGTATTAATTTTGCTATTTTCTCTGTGTTTCCAGTATCACTTCCAAAAAAAATACCTATTTTTTTCATTTTAGCCGCCTATAATAAATATATTATTAAAAACAAATAATATGTTAATGTATAAATATCTATATTTTATTGATATATAGAAAAATATAATTTTTAAAAGATTTTATATTAAAACTATTTAAAAAACGTTTTTATTATATTAATAAAAATTAAAATTTTTTAACAAAATAAAAAAATTAAAATATTATGCAAAAAAATTTAATTTGGTTTCGAAATGATCTTCGTTTATATGATCATACAGCTTTAAATGAAGCATGTAAATCTGATGAAGATCAAGTAATAGCTTTGTTTATTGCTACTCCTGAGCAATGGAGTAATCATTTTATGTCTAGTAAAAAAATATCTTTTCTTTACTACCATTTAATCTCTTTAAAAAAAGAATTATTAAAATTAAATATTATTTTACATTATTATGAATCTACTAATTTTTTAAAATCTATCGAATATTTAATGTATTTTTGTTCTCAACATAAAATAAATAATTTATTCTATCATTATGAATATGAAAATAATGAACGTAATAGAGATTGTTTAGTAAAAAAACAATTATCTCAACAAGGAGTTGTTGTAAAAGGTTTTCATGACAAACTTTTAGTTTCAGGCCAATACATAAAAAATAAAAAAAATCAAACATATAAAGTTTTTTCTTTTTTTAAAAAAAAAATAATAGAAAATTTACAGTATAATATACCTTTATGTTTTCCTATTCCCTCTAAAAGAAAATTAAATAAAAATTCTTGTTCTCATTTTTTTTCTTCTGAAAAAATAAATCTTAACTTCAATAAAAAAATTTTTCCTATTGGAGAAATAGCAGCTATTAATAGATTAAAAATTTTTTGTAAATATAAAGCAAATGATTATTTATTAAAAAGAAATTTTCCTTTTTTAGATAGTACAAGTATGTTATCTCCTTATCTATCTTTAGGAATAATATCATCTCGGCACTGTCTTATAAAGTTCTTAAAAGAACAAAAAAATATTTCATTAAATATTTTATACTCTTCATCTTGGTTGAATCAAATATTATGGCGTGAATTTTATTATCATTTATTAATCGCTTTTCCAAAAATCAGTAGATATCAATCATTATCACTATGGGAAAAAAATATTGATTGGAGTACTAATATAAAATATTTGAATGCTTGGAAGGAAGGAAATACTGGTTTTCCTATAGTAGATGCTGGAATGAGACAATTAAACAAACTAGGTTGGATGCATAATCGATTAAGAATGATTACAGCAAGCTTTTTAGTAAAAAATCTTTTAATTAATTGGAGAGAAGGGGAAAAATATTTTATGTCTCATTTAATTGATGGAGATCTAGCATTAAATAATGGAGGCTGGCAGTGGTGTGCATCTGTTGGTAGTGACTCTGTACCTTATATAAGAATTTTTAATCCATGCAATCAATCAAAAAAAATTGATAAATTAGGTATGTTTATAAAAAAATTTATCCCAGAGTTAAGACATGTACCTAACCAGTATATTCATCAACCGCAAGAATGGTCTCATCGAAATCATTATAAAATAGATTATCCTGCTCCAATAATAAATTATAACGATAGTAGAAAAAAGGCTCTATTAATATTTAATAAAGCACGATTATCTTTTAAAAAATAGGTATAAAAAATTTATGAAAAATTTTGTTTTAGAAGAAATTATTAATAAAAAATTATCATCTCAAAAATATACTGATATAGTTCCTAATGGTTTGCAAATTGAAGGTTCTAAAATAGTAAAAAAAATTATTACTGGAGTCACTGCTTGTCAAGATTTAATAGATGAATCACTATTATATCATGCTGATGCAATAATAGTACATCATGGTTACTTTTGGAAAAATGAATCTCAATATATACATAATATGAAAAGAAATAGATTAAAAACTATACTCTCTAATGATATTAATTTATATAGTTGGCACTTACCTTTAGATATTCATTCTGAATTAGGCAATAATGCACAAATAGCTAAAAAATTAAATATTTTTATTAAAGGTCATATTTTACCTTATGTATTTTGGGGTATTATAGAAGATAAAATAACTGGTGTTGATTTTGCAAAAAAAATAGAAAAAAAATATAAAAAATATCCTATACATGTATATAAAAATGCACCTCTTTACATTAAACGTATTGCTTGGTGCAGTGGTAAAGGACAAAGTTTTATTAAAGAAGCATATGCATTTGGAATAGATGCTTTTTTAACAGGTGAAATTTCAGAAGAAACTACTCATATTGCTAAAGAATTAGGTATACATTTTTTTGCTTTAGGTCATCATATCACTGAAAAAGATGGTATTAAATCTTTAGGAGAATGGTTATATATTAAATACAATTTAGATGTTAATTTTATTGATATTTATAATCCAGCATAATTATCGAAAAATAAAAAATCAGATGATAATATAAATGTTTAAACATTTATAATATTTAAGGTAGCAATTTCTTTTAAAAATAAAATTATGAAAAAAAATCAAATAAAATATTGGTTACAGTCCTCTTGGTTGTCTATAAACAATCAAAATTATATAGAAGAAATATATAAAAATTTTTTAAAAAACCCCCAATCTATTGATATCTCTTGGCATTCTGCATTGTTAGATATTTCTCAAGATAAAAAAAATATACATTATCTAGATAATTTAAAAGATCATAACTGTCAATTAATCGATAGAATGAATTCTATTATTAATACATTTCGTACACAAGGTTATAAACAATCTTTAATTGATCCTCTTCAATTACTAGAACAAAAAATTATTAAAAGTTTAGATTTGACATCTTATAATTTTACTAAAGAAGAAATAGAAAAAACTGTTGAAATAAATTTCAAAAATAGTCATCAATTTAAAACAAATATTATAGATTTACATAAAACATTGTCTAAAAAATACTGCAGTTCTATTGGTTTTGAATATATGTATATGGATAATGCATTAGAAAAAAAATCAATTTCAGATTATATAGAATCTTTTTATCAAGAAGAATTATTAAAAACAGAAGAAAAAATTAATTTTTTAAAAGAAATAACTTATGCTGAAATGTTAGAAAAACATTTGGGAAAAAAATTTCCTGGTGTTAAAAGATTTTCGTTAGAAGGAGCTGAAGCATTAATTCCAATATTGCATGAAACTATAAGATACTCAAAAAAAAATAATATATCTGAAATAATATTGGGTATGGCTCATAGAGGTAGATTAAACGTACTAGTGAATGTTTTAAATAAAAGTCCTGAAATCTTATTTAAGGAATTCTCTGGTACTAGTATATTAAAAAATATTAGTGGTGATGTGAAATATCATATGGGAGGTATTTCAGAAATAAAAAATGAGAAAACAATATTATTTAAAATGGCATGTAATCCATCTCATTTAGAAATAATTAGCCCAGTAGTCTCAGGAATGGCTCGATCTTCTATTGATCAATTAGGAAAATGTAATAGCGAAATATTACCCATTAATATTCATGGAGATGCTTCTGTAATCGGTCAAGGTGTAGTACAAGAAACATTGAATATGTCTCAAACAGAAGGCTATCAAGTAGGAGGTACCATTCATATCGTTATTAATAATCAAATTGGATTTACTACTTCTGACCCAAAAACACTTCGTTCAAGTCAATATTGTACTGATATCGCTAAAATAATTCAAGCACCAATATTTCACGTTAATGCAGACGATATAGAAGCATGTATTTTTACTATACAATTAGCTCTTTATTTTAGAAATAAATTTAAAAAAGATGTTTTTATAGATCTTGTATGTTATAGACGTCATGGACATAATGAAGTAGATGATCCATCTGTTACACAACCTATTATGTATCAAAAAATAAATAATCATCCTACTGTAAGAGAAATATATTCTAATTTATTAATATTAAAAAAAATAATCACACCTCAAAAAAATCAAGAAATTATGAATAAATATTCTTATAAATTAAGAACAGGTGATCATATTTTTTCAAGACATAAAAAAATTAATTTTCAATATGAAAAACCTGTAACTTCTTTCAAGGAAAAAAATATAAAACAGATTATAAAAAATATAAATCAAGCTAATTTAAAAAAATTATCCTATTTAATTAATAGTATTCCTGATTCAATTAAGATGCATCCTAGAGTAAAAAATATTTATGAAGATAGATTAAAAATGTCTAAAGAATTAAAATTATTTGACTGGGGTGCAGCTGAAACATTAGCTTATGCAACAATTATCAACGAAGGTATTTCTTGTAGATTTTCAGGAGAAGATGTAAGTAGAGGTACTTTTTTTCATCGACATGCATTCATTCATGATCAAATTAATGGTTCTATTTATATACCTTTAAATCATATTAGAAAAAAACAAGGAAAATTTCAAATTTGGAATTCTGTACTATCTGAAGAAGCAGTATTAGCTTTTGAATATGGTTATTCTTTATTTCCATCTAAAACATTAACTATTTGGGAAGCTCAATTTGGAGATTTTGTTAATGGTGCTCAAATAGTTATTGATCAATTCATTAGTTCTGGTGAACAAAAATGGAATCAAAACTGCAATTTAGTTATTTTATTACCTCATGGATATGAAGGACAAGGACCTGAACATTCATCAGGAAGAATTGAAAGATTTCTACAACTTTGCGCAGAAGAAAATATACAAATATGTATACCTACTACATCTTCACAAATATTTCATATTTTACAACAACAAATATTCAATGAAATTTACAAACCACTCATTATATTTACTCCTAAATCTCTTTTAAGACATCCTATGGCAAGATCTTCTTTAGATACTCTTATCAATGGAAGTTTTAAGAAAATAATAGATGAAATAGATCATAATAATAAAATAGCAAAACGTCTTATTTTTTGTACTGGAAAAATCTATTATGATTTATTAGAAAAACGTCGTAACAATAATATTGTGAATATTATTTTAGTGCGTATTGAACAATTATATCCATTTCCTCATAATGAAATATTAACCATATTAAAAAAATATTTTTATATAAAAGATTTTATTTGGTGTCAAGAAGAACCTTGTAATCAAGGTGCATGGTTTTATATTAAAAATTATTTAAATGATATGATTCCGTCAAATGCTTCATTAAAATATATTGGTCGTTTATCTTCTGCTGCACCTGCAGTAGGATATATATCTTTACATAAAATACAACAAGAAAAAATAATTAATACTGCATTAAATATTAATTAAAAAATAGGACAGGTAATGAAAAAAATAAATATTATTGTTCCAGATTTACCAGAATCTATTAGTGATGCAACAATTGTAAAATGGCATAAAAAAATAGGAGATATGGTTTTATCTGATGAAAATATAGTTGATATTGAAACCGATAAAGTAATGTTAGAAATTTCATCTCCGTGTAATGGACAATTACAATCAATTTTAGAGATAGAAGGAGCAATAGTTAAATCACAACAAATTATAGGTGAAATAAATCATTTAGATAATGTTAAAAAAAATATTATTGATGATCCTGTTATAGAAAAAAAAGAAAATCTATTCAATCAAACAGAAATCATGACACATTTCACACCTTCTACAAGACGCTTGATGAAAATCAATTTAATGGATAGTGATTTTCCGCACTCAAAACAAATAATAGAAAACAAAAATCATAATCAAAATATTATAGAAAAAGAATCTAATATAAATATATTACAAGAAGGGTTCATCGAGCAATCCAAAAATAGTAAAGTTCAACATCGAGTCACTATGAGTCGATTAAGACAAAGAATTGCAGAAAGATTATTATATAGTACTCAAAATACAGCAATGCTAACAACTTTTAATGAAGTAAATATGCATCCAATAATACTTTTGCGTAAAAAATATGGTAAAGATTTTGAGAAAGAACATGGAATCCGCATTGGATTTATGTCTTTTTTTGTAAAAGCAGTAATACAATCTTTAAAAAAATTTCCAGAAATAAATGCTTCTATAGATAAAACAGATATAATTTATTATAAAAATTTTGATATTAGTATTGCTATTTCAACACCAAAAGGATTAATAACACCAGTATTAAGAAATGCTGAAAATATGACTATGTCAGAAATAGAAAAAAAAATAAAAGAATTTTCTATTAAAGGACTTCAAAATAAAATTGATATAAAAGATTTAACAGGAGGAAACTTTACCATTACTAATGGCGGTATTTTTGGATCTTTAATGTCTACACCAATTATTAATCCTCCTCAAACAGCTATATTAGGAATGCATACAATTCAAGATCGACCAATAGTTGTTAATGGAAAAATTAAAATTCTTCCAATGATGTATTTAGCTTTATCTTATGATCATCGTTTAATAGATGGTAAAGAATCAGTAGGTTTTCTAGTATCTATTAAAAATATATTAGAGGATTTTACTCGTATCTTAATAGATATTTGAAATTATATTGATTATTTAAAATATTTTTATTTGCTTTAAAAGTACAGGGATTGAATTAAACGCAACTGTACTTTTATAATCAAAATAAAACATTTTAAATTAAAGAATCATTAATTATCTTTATACAATAATATGAGAAAAAACATGATAGCTAAAAAAGTAGTTTTAATTAGACATGGTCAAAGCGTATGGAATGAACTTAATCAATTCACTGGATGGCATGACGTAGAATTAACTAGAAAAGGAAAAGATGAAGCTCAATCTGCAGCTTTATTATTAAAAAAAAATAATTTCTTTTTTGATTGCTCTTATACATCTGTATTAAAAAGAGCAATACATACTTTACAGTATATTTTAGATGAAATAGACCAATCTTGGTTATCAGTTCAAAAAACTTGGCGTTTAAATGAAAGGCATTATGGTGCACTAGAAGGATTAAATAAAAATCAAGTGATTGAAAAATATGGAGAAAAAAAAGTCATGTTATGGAGAAGAAGTTTTAATATTACTCCTCCTAAAATTAGCATGCATGATAAACGATTCCCAGGACATGATAGACGTTATTCTCATTTAAAATTTGATAAAATTCCTTTAGGAGAAAGTTTAGAAACAACTGCAATAAGAGTAATTCCTTATTGGGATCAAGTTATTTATCCTGAATTAAAAAAAAATAAAAAAATACTTATTGTAGCACATGGAAATTCATTACGTGCATTAGTACAATATCTTAATAAAATAGACAATCAAAAAATTTTAGAATTAAATATTCCAACTGCAACACCTATTATTGTAGAATTCAACGAACAATATATTCCTATAAAATGGTACTATTTAAAATAGTTGTATTAAAAAATCATTTTTTTTATTTTTCATTATTCCTAAAAAATTTCATACTCAATTGATATAGTTATATTTAAAATTATATTCATATTTCATAATACAAATGTATTTTTTTCAAAAATTATGTTTCATAGAATGTTTTTATAGAAATTTCAAATCGAGGTTGTAATGGTTAAAAAAATTGGAGTCTTGACCAGTGGTGGAGATGCTCCAGGTATGAATGCTGCAATTCGAGGAGTAGTAAGAACAGCACTTAGTGAAAAATTAGAAGTTTTTGGAGTTTATGACGGATATTTAGGTCTATATGAAAATCGTATGAAACAACTAGATAGATATAGTGTTTCTGATATGATTAATAAAGGTGGAACATTTTTAGGATCAGCTAGATTTTCTGACTTTTATAAAAAAAAAATACGTTCTATTGCTGCTAATAACGTAAAAAAAAGGAAAATAGATGGTCTAGTTGTTATTGGAGGTGATGGATCTTATATAGGAGCTCAAAAATTAACAGAAATAGGTGTGCCATGTATTAGTATTCCAGGTACTATAGATAATGATGTTGCAGGTACTGATTATACAATAGGTTATTTTACAGCTTTACAAACAGTTGTTGAAGCTATTGATCGATTACGTGATACTTCTTCTTCTCATCAACGCATTTCTATTGTAGAAGTAATGGGAAGATATTGTGGAGATTTAACATTAGCTGCAGCAATTGCTGGAGGCTGTGAATTTATTGTGTTACCAGAAATTCATTATACTAAAGAAGAATTAGTTATTGAAATAGAAGCTGGTATAGCTAAAGGTAAAAAACATGCTATCGTTGCAATAACAGAATACATTTGTGATGTAGAAAAATTAGCTCGATATATTCAAAAAAAAACAAATAGAGAAACTAGAGCAACAATTCTTGGACATATTCAAAGAGGTGGTGCACCAGTTGTATATGATCGTATATTAGCCTCTAGAATGGGTGCATATGCTGTTGAATTATTGATACAAGGTCATCAAGGTAAATGTGTTGGAGTACAAAATGAAAAAATGGTCTTTAATGATATAACAAATGCGTTAAAAAATATGAAACGTACTTTTAAAAGAGATTGGTTAATCACTGCTAAAAAGTTATACTAATATAAAAATTAGTGCCGGTGTTTCCGGCGCTCTCTTTTATTTTTTTAAAATAAGATTATATAGGTTATTTAAAAATGAATTTTTACACAAAAAAAAATATCCTTAAGCAATGTATTGTTGAATTTTTTGGAACAGGACTAATAATATTTTTTGGAACAGGATGTTTATTAGCTTCAAAATTAACAAATATCTATTTAAATTCATTTGAAATAAGCTTTATTTGGGGTTTAGCAGTATCTATATCAATTTATTTTAGTTCTTCAATATCAGGGGCTCATCTAAATCCAGCTATTACTATTTTTTTTTGGTTATCTTGTAAGATTCATAAGAAAAAAGTACTTCCATATATTATATCTCAAATTTTTGGCGCTTTTTTTTTTACAATGTTAATATATTTTCTTTACTATCGCGAATTAGTTTCATTTATTAATCATAATAATATTATTATAGGTTCTCAAGAAAGCCTTAATTTAGCTTCTATTTTTTGTATATATCCTAATTTTAATAATAGTTTTATTCGTAATGCTATAATAGAAGTATTTACAGCTGCTTTTTTTATGATAATTTTATTACAGTTAAATAATAAAAAAAATAATAAATTATTATATAATAGTTCTATAAGACCAATATTAATAGGAATATTAGTTTTTATGATCAATTTATCTATAAGTCCTATCAATAACATCAGTCTCAATCCGGCAAGAGATCTAGGTCCTAAGATATTTCTTAGTTTAATTGGATGGGGTGTTTTTTCTTTTACTGGAGGAAGTAATAATTTTTTATATTTTTTAATTCCTGCTATAGGTCCTATTATAGGTATTAATTTAGGTGGTTGGACTTATAAAATACTGATGAACAATGACTTTTTAAAAAATAAAAATATTAATAATATTTAGTTACTTTTTCTGCTATCGCTATAATTTTACAAAATTCTTTTGAATCTAAAGATGCACTTCCAATTAGTAAACCATCTATATCAGGTTCTTTAATGAACTCTTCTGCATTAATAGCGTTAATAGAACCACCATATTGAACTATTATATTTTTTATACTTGTAGGATCATGCTGTGCAATATAATCCTTGATAAATTTATGTATAAATTGTACATATTTTGGATCAGCTGATAAACCAGTACCAATCGCCCAAATAGGTTCGTATGCAATAACTGTATTTCTAAATACTGATTTACCTAATACCTGAAACATGCAATTTAGTTGTTCTATAAGGATTTTTGTTGTTTGATTATAATTTTTATTTTTTTCTATTTCACCTATACATAAAATAGGTATTAAATTTAATTTTTTTATTAAATCAAATTTTTTTACAAGTATATCATTAGTTTCATTATGCAATAAACGTCTTTCAGAATGTCCTATAATAACGTATTTTACACCTATATCTCGCAACATTAAAATAGAAGTTTCACCTGTAAATGCACCTTTGAGATTAATATCAACATTTTGTGCACCAAGAAAAATATCAATGTTATTAAGATTTTTATAAATTTCACTTAAGTATATAGTAGGAGGAGCAATTACAATAATATTTTTTTTTGAAAGAACTGATAAACATGATTTTACACATTTGATATACTGAGAAATCATTTTTATACTTCCATTTAATTTCCAATTTGCTACAAGTAAATGTTTTTTCATTTTTTCTCCTAATAATTTTTTTATAGAATTATAGAAACTAAGTTTTTTTATAAAAAAATTATATAGACTTAGTTTCTATTGTAGAAATTTAAAATATGCTATTTGTATATATTCGTACAAATTCGTAATTGTTTACCTGGTTTGAAATAGGGGACATATTTTTCATTTAATTTGACTATTTTTCCAGTTTTTGGATTTCGACCAATACGAGCGGAACGATAATGTAAAGAAAAACTGCCAAATCCTCGAATTTCAATTCTTTGACCTTTTGCTAACGACATTGTCATATGTTCTAACATTTCTTTTATAGCACTTTCTATTATCTTATTTGAAATATGAATTTTTTTTTCTGAAATTCTTTCAAATAATTCTGACTTTGTCATAAAACCTCTATATTAATATACTTTAAAAATTTATTTACTTTTTTGATAGATAAAATATTTTTTATAAAAATAATTATTCAGTATTTTTAGCGGCTTTAAATGCTTCTGCCATTACATTAGAAAATGCATCATCATTTATTTTTTTATTGGATGAAATAGTTACGTCTTTTTTTTCAGTTTCATCTATTATATGCATAATAAGATAAACTATTCTATTTTTGCGATCAAAACTAGATAATTTAACGAAAATTTCATCATTAATTTTATATTTTTTCATGAATTCCTCATAATGTAAACGAGAAATATCTGAAAATTTTAAAATTCCTTCTATGTCTTCTGATAATTTTATTGTCGCATTTTTTTTATCGAAATTCTTAATCTGACCATTAATTACTAAACCTTTTTTATGATTAGCAATATATATATTAAAAGGATCTTCTTCTAATTGTTTAATGCCTAAAGATATACGTTCTCTTTCAGCATCTACTTGTAGGACTACAGCAGAAATTTCATCACCTTTTTTATATTTTTTTACTGCTTCTTCACCAGATATCTTCCAAGAAATATCAGATAAATGCACTAAACCATCAATACCACCATTTAAACCAATAAAAATACCAAAATCTGTAATAGATTTTATTTTTCCAGCAACATGAATTCCTTTTTTATGAGTTTCAGAAAATTCTTTCCATGGATTAATTTTACACTGTTTTAAACCAAGTGAAATACGACGACGCTCTTCATCAATATCTAAAACCATAACTTCTACTATATCATTAACAGTAACTACTTTAGAGGGATGAATATTTTTATTAGTCCAATCCATTTCGGATACATGAACAAGACCTTCTACACCTTCTTCAATTTCTACAAAACAACCATAATCTGTTAAATTTGTAACACGTCCACTTAATTTTGTATTTTCTGGATAACGCTTAGAAATCGCTATCCAAGGATCTTCACCTAATTGTTTCAATCCTAATGATACACGAGTTCTTTCTCTATCAAATTTTAAAATTTTAACATTAATATCATCACCTACATTAACTATTTCACTAGGATGCTTTACTCTTTTCCAAGCCATATCAGTAATATGTAAAAGACCATCAACTCCTCCTAAATCTACAAAAGCTCCGTAATCTGTTAAATTCTTTACAATACCTTTAATATGCATTCCTTCTTGTAAACTTTCTAATAATTGATCTCTTTCAGCACTATTTTCTGATTCAATAACAGCACGACGTGAAACAACAACATTATTACGTTTTTGATCTAATTTAATTACTTTAAATTCTAATTCTTTTCCTTCAAGATGAATTGTTTCTCGTACTGGTCTAATATCTACTAAAGAACCAGGTAAAAATGCGCGTATATCATTTAATTCAACAGTAAAACCACCTTTAACTTTACCATTAATAATACCTGTTACTGTTTCTGATTTTTCATGCGCTTGTTCTAATATTAGCCATGCTTCATGACGTTTTGCTTTTTCACGAGATAATAGTGTTTCACCAAAACCATCCTCAATAGCATCTAAAGCAACGTCAATTTGATCACCGACATTAACCTCTACTAAACCTTGAGCATTTTGAAATTGTTCAGAAGGAATTGCAGACTCAGATTTAAGACCTGCATCGACTAGAACTATATCTTTTTCTATGGAAATTATCGTGCCGCGAATAATTGAACCTGGACGAGTTTTAATCTCTTTTAGTGATTCTTCAAATAATTGAGCAAAAGATTCATTCATATTAATAATATTAAGAAATTTTTATGTAATGTTCATTTTAACTTCATGTTAAAATGAGCTTATTTTATATATCTTATAATAATCCTTATTAAAGAGTGTTGTTTTGAAAAATAAAAATTATTGTTTATAAAATCTTTATCTTTTCAATGATGTATTCCATTGAAGCTGTGGCTACCTCTGATAAATTCATATTAGTAGAATCTAATATTATAGCATTTTTTGGAATGCATAAAGGGGAAATTAAACGATTTTTATCTTGTTTATCACGATTTTTTATTTGTGTGGCTAACTCTTTAAAACTGATATAATAACCATTTTTATTTAATTCTAACATTCTTCTCTTTACACGTATTTCTAAATGAGCATTTAAAAAAAATTTAAGCATAGCATCTGGAAAAACTACTGTGCCCATATCACGTCCTTCAGCTATTAAGCCAGGTAAACATCTTAATAATCTTTGTTTTTTTAGTAAAATTTTTCTCACTATAGGATAAGATGCTAATTGAGAAGATATTTGACTAACTTCATTAAGTTTAAGTAATTTAGAAGAATATTTTATATTTTTTTTTTAATTAGTATAAAATCTAGTCTTTTTGCAATTGGAATTATATTTTTTTCAATAATATTAATTTTTTTATTTAATGCCAATAAAGCAATTAATCTATATATTTTCCCTGATTCTAATACAGACCAATTTAATTTTTTTGCTATCATTTTAGATAGTGTGCTTTTACCAACACCACTAGGACCATCAATAGTAATAACAGGAATTTTATTTATCATGTGTTATATTATTTAATATTCAACAAATTTGTTTTTATTAACAAATATTTTTTTATTTATTAAAATTAATCTGATTTGGTAATAGATAAAAAATCTTTAAAATAAGATGGAAAAGTTTTAGCAGTACAACTTGGATTAAGGATGTTCACACCAATTTCAGATAAAGATACTAGTGAAAAACACATAGCTATACGATGATCATTGTAAGTATTAATATTTGAATATTTAAAAAAAACAGGTGGAGTAATAGATAAAAAATCTTTTCCCTCTTCTACTATAGCGCCAATTTTTTTTAATTCTATAGACATTGCAGATAAACGATCAGTTTCTTTTACACGCCAATTATATATATTTCTTATAATAGTAGTACCTTTAGAAAAAAGAGCTACTATTGCAATCGTCATAGCTGCATCAGGAATATGATTCATATCTAAATCTATTGCATTTAATGTATTACGAGTGCAAGTAATAAAATCATTTTCCCAAAAAATTTTCGCTCCCATCTTTTCAAGAACATTTGCAAATTGTATATCGCCTTGTATACTATTTTTACCAACACCTACAACTTTAATTGAACCACCTTTAATAGCTGCAGCAGCTAAAAAATACGAAGCTGATGAAGCATCTCCTTCAATCATAAATTTTCCTGGTGTTTTATACTGTTGTCGACCTTGAATATAAAAAACATTATAAGAATCATGCTTAATATTTATAAAAAAAGATTTCATTAAATTAATCGTAATATCAATATAAGGTTTTGAAACTAAATGTCCTTTTATAAAAATAGTAGTATCTTTAAAAGCTAGTGGTGCAATCATTAATAATGACGTCAAAAATTGACTAGAAATATTTCCATTTAAAATAATAGAACCACCAATAAAACCACCTCTTGTACGTATAGGAGGATAACCTTGTTTGTTTTCATACTCTATATTAGCCCCTCCTTGTCTTAAGGCGTCAACTAGATGTTCAATAGGTCGTTCGTGCATTCTATCATCTCCACTCAATACAACATTATTTTTATACACAGATAACGCAGATAAAAGAGGTCTCATAGCAGTACCTGCATTACCTAAAAATAATGAAAGTGGTTTAGATAATTGAAAAGCTTGACCAATACCTTCAATATGACATTCTTTTTTATCATTAGATAAAAAATATTGAATGCCTATTTTTTTTAAAGATTCTAACATATAACGAATATCGTCACTATTCAATAAATTAGTTAAATGTGTTCTACCTTTAGCCATAGAAGATAATAATAAAACTCTATTTGATATACTTTTAGAACCAGGTAGATAAACAGTTCCATTCACATAAGATATTGGTGGTAAATTTAAAGAATCTTGCATAGTTAATATATACTCTATTTTATTAAAATTGTGATTTATCCATATCGATTTTCAAAATATGACATAAATTTTATTAAAGATTGAATACCTTCTAATGGCATAGCATTATAAATAGACGCACGCATTCCACCTATTATACTATGTCCTTTTAAAGCAATTAAACCTGATTCAAAAGATTCTTTCAAAAAAATTTCGTTTAAATTAGGATCTACTAAATTAAAAACAACATTCATTTTTGATCTATTTTTATCATCTATTGTATTAATATAAAAGTTACTTTTATCTATTTTTTCATATAATAAATGCGATTTAATCTGATTTAATTCTTCAATTTTTTTTAAACCACCTTTTCTTTTTAACCATTTAAAAACTAATCCTGATAGATACCAAGCAAATGTAGGTGGTGTATTAAACATAGAATTATATTCTGATATTATTTTGTAATCTAAAATAGAAGGAGATATTTTAGAAGTATATCCTATTAAATTTTCTCGAATAATAATGATTGTTATACCTGCAGGACCAATATTTTTTTGAGCACCAGCATAAATAAGATCATAATTTTCAATATTTATTGAACGCGATAAAATACAAGATGAAAAATCTCCAATAATTATTTTATCTTTGAATTTTGGTTCTTCATAAATAGATAATCCATCTATCGTTTCATTAGGACAATAATGAATATATGCTGATTTTTTATTAACATCCCATTGTGACATAGATAGAAGAGATGTTTTTCCATTAATCTGTTCTTTAATTGATATAGAATTAGGAATACAATATTTTTTAGCTTCTATAAACGCAGATTTTGACCAGTAACCACTATCTATATAATCAGCTGTTTTTAAATTTCCTAATAAATTTATAGGAACAGCAGAAAATTGACCTCTAGCACCACCTTGACAAAATAATACTTTATAAAAATCAGGTATATGTAGTAAATCTCTTAAGTCTTGTTCTGCTTGTTCAGCAACTTCTATAAATTCTTTACTACGATGACTTATTTCCATTATAGAAAAACCTAAATTTTGCCAATTTTGAAGTTCTTGTTTAGCTTGATTAAGTACATCTTGTGGAATCATAGCAGGTCCGGCACTAAAATTATAAATTGTATTCATGATTTCACCCAACGTATTTATTGCTAGCAATATATTTATAATTAATTTATAAATTCTAAGCCCTGCATATATTTTTTTTGAAGGATTTTAGGAATTTCGACACTACCATCAGAATGTTGATAATTTTCTAATATAGCTGCTAATGTTCTACCTATTGCTAAACCTGAGCCATTTAACGTATGTACTAAAGAAATTTTTTGTTCAGATTTTTTTCTATAACGAGTTTTCATACGACGTGCTTGAAAATCACTTGTATTAGAACACGAAGAAATTTCTCTATATTTTTTTTGAGCAGGAAACCAAACCTCTAAATCGTATGTTTTAGAAGAAGAAAAACTCATCTCCCCTGTACATAAAAGTACTTTTCTATACGGTAATTCTAACAGTTGTAAAACTTTTTCAGCATGACTAGTTAATTTTTCTAAGGCTAACATAGATTGTTCTGGTTTAACAATTTGAACTAATTCAACTTTATCAAATTGATGTAATCTAATTAATCCTCTTGTATCACGTCCATAAGAAGAAGCTTCTGATCGAAAACAAGGAGTATGAGCAGTTAACATAATAGGCAAATCTTTTTCATCTATAATTTGATTATAAAACAAATTAGTTAATGGTACTTCTGCTGTAGGAATTAATGTATAATTATTTTTATTCATAAAGTTTATATGAAATAAATCATCACTAAATTTTGGTAATTGACCCGTTCCATATAAAGCTTTAGAATGAACTAAATAAGGTACATAAGCCTCTATATATCCATGTTCTATAGTATGTAAATCTAACATAAATTGACTCAATGCTCGATGTAAAAGAGCTATATTTCCCTTCATTACAACAAATCTTGAACCTGATATTTTTGCTGCAGATGTCCAATCTAAATTATTAAATTTTTTTCCTATTTCAACATGATCTTGAATTATAAATTCATACTTTCTTTTTTGACCCCAATATTTTATTTTTTGATTGCTTTTTGATGTATCTCCTTCTGGAATATTATCATCAGGAATATTAGGTATATCTAAAGAAAAATTATAAATTTTTTCTTGCAGAGAATTTAATTTAATTTTAGCATCTTGTAACTCTTTTCCAGAATTTATAATCTTATTTTTTAAAATTTCATTTTCTTTTTTAAGATTTTTTGCATCTTTAAACAAACGTGATAAAACATTGTGATTATGTTGTAAATTTTCAGTTTGAATTTGTAATATTTTACGTGTATCTTCCATCGAAGAAATTTTATAAGTATCTAATTTATAACCTTTTTTTAGTAATTTTTTAGCTGTTAAATGTAATTCATTTCGTAATAAATAAGGATTTAACATAATGTATTTGCTTCTTTTAAATTATAAATAAAATCATATTGATAAAGTATTAATACTATTTTTTTAAAAAAATTTTTAATAAATTAAGATTATTTTAATCATACTTTAATTGCGTTATAAGCTATTAATATACATGTTAAAATATTTTAAATCTTTATTTAAATATAAACTTATAAAAAGAAAAATTTTTATCTATTTTGTAACTAAAAATTTAATATATTTAAATAAAAAGTATAAATTTTAAATAAATTTACAAAAAATATAAAATATTCTTTAAAAAAATCTTTTCTAAATAGTTATTTAGATTAATATTTTATATATTAATTGTATCTAATAATAATTATAATTTATAGTTATTGAGCTAAAAAATATACTTTTTTTTAAATATATAAACATATTTCTTAAATTAGGAAAATCAATATGAACAGTTTTATTAAACATAGTAAAGTAATTATTTTAGGTTCTGGTCCAGCAGGATATACTGCTGCTATATATGCTGCTAGAGCTAATTTGCATCCTTTTTTAATTACTGGAACTAATAAAGGTGGACAATTAATGAATACCGATGAAATTGAAAATTGGCCAGGAGACGTTGATAAAATTACTGGATCAGAATTAATGAGTCGTATGCATAAACATGCTATTAAATTTAAAGCTAAAATTATATCTGATACTATACACTCAGTTGATTTTAAAAAAAAACCTTTTTATTTAATTGGAGAAGAATATGAATATACTGCTGATTCTATCATCATTGCTACTGGAGCAAATCCTCGTTATTTAGGATTAAAATCAGAAGAGATTTTTAAAGGAAAAGGTGTATCAACATGTGCAGTATGTGATGGTTTTTTTTATAAAAACAAAGAAGTTGCAGTTGTAGGTGGTGGGAATACAGCTATAGAAGAAACGTTATATTTATCTAATTTTGTTGAAACCGTGCACTTAATTCATCGCAGAATTAATTTTAAAGCTGAAAAAATATTAATTGATCGATTAACAAAAAAAATAAAGAATAAAAAAGTAGTATTACATTTAAATTCCACTGTGAAAAATATATTAGGAAATTCTTCCGGTGTTACTCATGTATTAATTACTCAAAAACAAATGAAAGAAGAAAAAGAAATAAAAATAAAGATTTCTGGAATATTTATAGCAATTGGATATGTTCCTAATACAAATATTTTTATTAATCAATTAAAAATGAAAGAAGGTTATATCGAAATAATGCGTGGAGCACATGGTGGAAACTATACTCAAACAAGTATTCCTGGTATATTTGCTGCAGGAGATGTTGTTGATCACGTATATCGACAAGCAATTACATCTTCTTCTAGTGGTTGTATGGCTGCGTTAGACAGTGAACGATATCTTAGTAGTTTACTATAAAAATATTATATATTAAATATATTCAATTTTTCAAAACATACTAGTCAAAATGACTAGTATCTGATATAGTAAATCACTAAATAATTTTGTTATTATTTTATAATGAGAATAAAATGGCTAAAGAAGAAAACATTGAAATGCAAGGTATAGTAATAGATACCTTACCTAATACCATGTTCCGTGTAGAATTAGACAATAAACATATTGTTACAGCACATATTTCAGGAAAAATGAGAAAAAATTATATTAGAATATTAACAGGGGATAAGGTAACTGTAGAATTAACACCTTATGATTTAACTAAGGGAAGAATTATTTTTAGAAGTCGTTAATTTACATTAAAATATTTAAATAATCACTCATTTTATCAAAATACAAGTATTTAACAAACAATAACTAATTGTTTGTGTAAAAAATTCACTTCTCAAATAAACTAAAATTATCTTATGCAAATCAAATCTATTTAAAAAAATCATTATTAAAATTAATTCTATTGTTTTCTGTAAAAATAAAAAATAAATTTTAAAGAGTATTTATGCGTACTAAATATTGTGGAAATATAAAAAAAATTCATTTGAATCAAAGTGTTAAGTTATGCGGTTGGGTACATAAAATAAGAAATTTTGGTCAATTTATTTTTATTGATATGAGAGACTATACTGGTCTTATTCAAGTAATTTTTGAATCGAAAAATATTATTAATTTTCAAAAAGCTATTCAACTAAGAAATGAATTTTGTATTCAAGTTTTTGGTATAGTTAGACACAGAGAAGAAAAAAATAAAAATTTCAAAATGACTACTGGTGAAATAGAGGTATTAGCAGATACATTAAACATTTTAAATACTTCTAAATCGTTACCATTAAATTATATGAATAACAACTATGATGATTCGAGATTAAAATATAGATATCTAGATTTACGTCGCTTTAATATTTTAGAAAATCTTAAAATAAGAAATCAAATAACTTATTTAGTAAGAACATTTATGACAAAAAAAAATTTTTTAGATATTGAAACTCCTATTCTTACTAAATCTACACCAGAAGGTGCTAGAGATTATTTAGTTCCTAGTCGCAATTATCATGGAAAGTTTTATGCATTACCGCAATCTCCTCAACTTTTTAAACAATTATTAATGATTTCTGGAATTGATAGATATTATCAAATAGTAAAATGTTTTCGTGATGAAGATTTACGTTCAGATCGACAACCAGAATTTACACAAATTGATATTGAAGCATCATTTATGAATTCTAAAAAAGTTCTTAAATTAACAGAAAATCTTATCAAACATATTTGGTTAAAAACTATAAATGTTAATTTAAATAAATTTCCTAGAATATCGTTTCATGAATCAATGAAACGATACGGATCAGATAAACCTGATTTACGAAATCCAATAGAAATTATTGATGTATCTAGTATATTTAAGAATAAAAAATTTATATCATTTTTTAATATAAATTGTTTTAATTCTAGTCGAATAGCATTATTATGTATTTCTGGAGGTTGTGATTTAAGTAGAAAAACAATTGATATATATAGCCAATACGTAAAAAAATACCATGCAAAAAAATTATTTTACATAAAAATTAAAAAATTGAACATTGGATTATCAGGTATTGAAAGTTCAATAAAAAAAATATTAGATGAAAATATTTTAAAGAAAATATTTAGTAAAACTCATGCCAAAAATGGGGATATATTATTCTTAATAGCTGATCAAAACTCTATTGTTAATAAATCTCTTGGTATGTTACGTTTAAAACTAGGAAACGATCTAAATATTACTAAAAAAACGAGCTGGAAACCTGTTTGGGTCCTTAATTTTCCTATGTTTCATAAAGATATAGAAGGAAAATTTTCCTCTGTTCATCATCCTTTTACTGCTATAAAAAATATGGATGTAAAAAAATTAAAAAATTCACCCAATAGCGCTATTTCTGATAGTTATGATCTTGTTATAAACGGATATGAAATTGGTGGAGGTTCAGTTCGTATCCACGATATAAATATACAAAAAATAGTATTTGATATCATTGGAATAAAAAAATCAATACAGTATGAAAAATTTGGTTTTTTAATGGAAGCATTACAATATGGCGCTCCTCCACACGCAGGAATAGCTTTAGGACTAGATAGAATAGTTATGTTGCTTACTCATAGTACAAACATTAGAGATGTAATTGCTTTTCCAAAAACAACTTCAGCAGCTTGTTTAATGACTAATTCTCCTAGCATATTAGATAGTATAATGTTACAAGAATTAGGTATAAAAATAATAAAAAACAAGATTTAAATATATTTATTAATGCATATGTCAATAAAAATATTTCTTGATATTACTAAATAAACAAAGAAATGAAGAACATAAGACAATAGACGGACTAGCTGGGGTATTATAAAAAATAGATAACAACATACCGCCTGTAACAGATATAACACTTGCTATTATAGCAATGATGACCATTTTTTCAGGAGATCCAGAAAAATGTTGCGCAGTTGCAGGAGGAATTATTAATAAAGAAGTAATTAATAATGCACCTACAAATTTAATTGATACAGCAATAGTTAAAGCGGTCATTAACATTATAGTTAAACGAACATAAAATATATTTATACCATCGATCTGAGCTAATTCTTCACTGATAGTTGCTAATAAAATAGAATTCCAACGATAAATTAAAAAACTAAGTATAATTATACTACTTATTATAATTATAAGTAAATCAGATTCTGTTACGGCTAACAAATCACCAAACAAGTAATTTGAAATATCTATTTGTTGATAATTAGAGGAAAGCAAGCTAATAAATACTATCCCGAGAGATAATGAACTATGTGACATTATACTTAATATAGTTTCTAAAGAAAAAGGTAATAGCTCCTCTAAATATGCTAAAATAATTGCAAGTACACTAACAAGTAAAAATATAATATAAAAAGAGTTAACATCTAAAGCAAAAGATATAGATAACGCTAGCAAAGAAGAATGTGATAAAGTATCACCGAAAGCTGACATGCGACGCCAAACTATAAATGAACCTAATGGACCAGTTGTTAAAGACAATATGATACCTGCTAGCCATCCTGGAAAAATTAGTTCAAACATAAAAACCACTCTATTTTATAAATAAATATTATTTTTTAAAAATAATGAATATGATTATGATTATGATGATAAATAGCTAACTCTTGTTTATCTTTTATACCAAATATAGAAGTAAATTCTATATTTTTACAAACAGATTCTGGTGTTCCAGAACAGCAAATATGATTATTTAAACAAATCACTTCATCTGTTTTAGCCATAACAAAATTTAAATCATGAGAAACCATTAATACAGAACATTTTAATTCATCCCTAATGGTATTAATTAATTCATATAAAGCAAATTGCCCCATTACATCTACTCCTTGTGTAGGTTCATCTAAAACTAGAAGATCTGGTTTATTTAGTAAAGCTCTTGCTAAAAGAATACGCTGCATTTCTCCACCAGATAACGTTTGCAATTGACAATTTTTTAATGATTCTGCCTTTACACGCTTTAAAATTTCTAATATTTTTATATCATTTTGAATTTTTTGAGATAATTTCATAAATCTTTTTACTGTAATCGGTAATAAAATATTAAGACATAATTTTTGTGGCACATAACCAATAGATAAATTATATGAACGAATAATCGTACCAGAACTAGGTTTTATCAATCCTAAAATAATACGTACTAAAGTAGATTTACCGGCTCCGTTAGGTCCAATAAGAGTCAATATACGATTAGGAATTAACGATAATGATATGTTAGAAAGAATAGAACGATTAGAGAAATTAACATAAATATTTTTTAATTTAATAAATTCTAACATAGTTTTATAAATGATATTTTTATATAGTTTTTAATCTTAAGATTATAAGATATATTTTT
This sequence comes from Buchnera aphidicola (Brachycaudus cardui), assembly GCF_005081945.1. NCBI lineage: Bacteria > Pseudomonadati > Pseudomonadota > Gammaproteobacteria > Enterobacterales > Erwiniaceae > Buchnera > Buchnera aphidicola. The sequence continues at coordinate 355,101 of NZ_CP034879.1, forward strand.
TAGAATGAATATGAATATTATATTAAATAAAAAGAAAATAAATTTTTTTACTATATTAGTAATTATTTTATTATCTTTATTACCAACTCTTGCCAATGCTACTATAGTTACAATGTTTAAACCATTAGGATTTATTGCAGCCGCTATTGCCGATGGCATTACTACCGTAGAAGTTATTACACCTAATGGGACAACAATACATAATTATTCTTTACGTCCACTAGATATTATGAAAATAAAAAATTCTGATTTTGTAATTTTAATCGGAAATAATGCTGAACCGATTTTTTTAAAAAAAATTATAGATCATTTGAAAAAAAAATATATAGAGCTTATTTCAAAAAAAAGAATTAAATCACTTTTAATATGTAATTCTAAATGTTTTATAGATAAAAAAAAACAAAAAAATACTTTGCAAAATAATTATCAAATTAATAATATATCATATGATATGCATATATGGCTCTCGCCTGAAATTGCTTTAGAATCTGCAACAATTATACATAATATGTTAATTACAATTATGCCGAAAAAAAAAATCTTAATAGAAAAAAATTTCAAAAAATTTAAGCGTAGTTTATTAGCATTAGATAATACTATAAGAAATAATTTTGTATCGATTAAACAAAAAAAATATTTTATTTTTCATGACGCTTATAAATATTTTGAAACATATTATAAATTACATCCAGTAGGATATTTTAAAAAATATCCTGGAATACAAACAGGAGCTCGAAGTTTATATGAAATTAGAAATCAATTAATAGATAAAAAAGCTATATGTATTTTTACAGAGCCACAGTTTAATGCAGATATTATCGATGTTATAATACGTGGAACAAAGGTTCATAAAGGTTTTCTTGATCCCCTTGGTGTCACAATACCTTTGAGTAAAGATAGTTATTTAAAATTTCTTCTACAATTATCTAATCAATATGTTCGCTGCTTAAAAATACCTCAAGGAATCAAATAAAGTGCAGCAGATTTACAAAATATTTTTTTTATACTTTTGTCGTATCTCTTTTTTTTATAAAATTATTTCAATATTAATTAATAGTATAATAATCTTTTTATTATCAGGTTGTAGTACTTTATTTCCAAACCAAATTAAAAATTCTACAATAAAATCAAAATACAACATAAAAGAATATTTAAATGAAGAAGTAGATAATATTAAAAAATATTTTCATCTAATTAAAAAAGAAGATGATATTAGTGTATTACTGAGTACATCTGGAGTACGTTTAAATGATATATTAAAAATCAAAAAAATAGATTTTAATTTAAATAATTTACAACCTGGTCAAAAATTATTCTGGACAGTGAATGCATCTGGTAAATTATTAAAATTAACATGGAAAATTTCTGCAATTCAAAAAAATATATATAAAAGTATTAATAATAATTTTTTAATTTCTAAGAAACTATCAAAAAATATATTAATCAAGAAAAGTATATTAATTAAAAAAAAATCAAATTTCTTTCGAAGTGCACTTGAATTAGGTTTGAAAAAATCTGAAATACAAAGTGTTATTAACGCTCTTGAATGGCAAGTAGATTTTAAAAATTTAAATATAGGAAGTAATTTTAATTTAGTTTTTTTACATAATGTATTACAAAATAAAAATATATTATTAGGTGTTAAACTAAATAATTTTAAAAAAAAATATTATTCTATACGTGCATTTAATGGAAAATTTTATGATATTTATGGTTTTAATAAAGAAGAATATCTTATAAATTCATCTTTTTTAAAAAAATATCGTATCTCTTCTAATTTTAATTTACATCGTTTAAATCCAGTTACACATCGTGTTTCTCGTCATTTAGGAGTAGATTTAGCCATGCCTCAAGGAACTCCTATTTTAGCAACTATTAATGGTATAGTTATAAAAGCACGATTTAATAAAATAGCTGGTTTGTATATTGCATTAAAAAACAAAAATCATTATATAACTAAATATATGCATCTTAAAACACTTCTAGTTAAATTAGGTGATAATATTAAAATAGGTCAAAAAATAGCTTTATCTGGTAATACTGGTAGAACTACTGGACCACATTTACATTATGAGGTTTGGATTAATAATCATGCAATTAACCCTATAAAATTAAAATCTTTATTCTCTAATACACTAACAAAAAACGAAAAAAAAACTTATTTAGAACAATCAAAAAAAATACTCAAATATTTACAATAAAAAATTTTTTATTTAAAAAAATTAGCTAACTTTTAAAATTCTACTAGTATTAGTTTTTCCTGTTTTTCTCATAATGTCACCTTGAGTAATGATAACGAGATCACCAATACATAAAAAACCTTGTTTACGTAACAGAATCATTGCTTCATTAGCTGCTTTAACACCATCATATTTACTATCAAAATATATTGGAGTAACACCTCTATATAAAGCAGCTAAACTCAAAGTTTTCTTATGCTTTGATAAAGCAAAAATAGGTAATCCAGATGTAATTCTAGATGTCATTAACGCAGTTTTACCTGATTCAGTCATTGTAATAATGGCAGTAATACCTTTTAAATGATTAGCAGCATACATAGCTGACATAGCTATCGTTTCTTCAATATCATTAAATTCAGCATTAAGACGATGTCTAGAAACATTAATACTAGGTACTTTTTCTGCTCCTTGACAAATTTTTGCCATTTTTATAACGGTTTCAGATGGAAATTTACCAGATGCAGTTTCTGCTGACAGCATAACTGCATCGCTACCATCTAAAACAGCATTAGCTACATCCATGACTTCTGCACGAGTAGGTAATGGATTAATGATCATAGATTCCATCATTTGTGTTGCAGTGATAACGATTCTATTTAATTGTCTGGCAGTTCTAATTAATTTTTTTTGAATCCCTGCTAATTCATAATCACCAATTTCTACACCTAAATCTCCTCTAGCTATCATGATGGCATCAGAAGCTAATATTATATCTTCTATAGTTTTTTGATTAATTACAGCTTCAGCACGCTCTATTTTTGCAATAATTTTAGCATGACTTCCAGATTTTTCAGCTAATTGTCTTGCTTGATTTAAATCATTACTGCACCGTGGAAATGATATTGCCAAATAATCTACATCAATTTTAGCTGCAAGTATTATATCTTCTTTATCTTTTTTTGTTAATGATTGTGCTGATAAACCACCACCTAATTTATTAATACCTTTATTATTAGAAAGCATACCGCCTATCATAACTTTTGTAAATATTTCATAATCTGTTACTTGTATAACTTTTAATTGTATTCTTCCGTCATCTAATAATAAAATATCGTTTATTTTTAAATCTAATGGTAATTTTTTATAATCAATACCAACTCTTTCCTTATTTCCATCATTTTCTTCTAATAATGCATCTAGTATAAAAAAATCACCTATATTCAAAAAAATATTATTTTTTTTAAATTTAGAAATTCTAATTTTAGGGCCTTGTAAATCACCTAGTAATGCAATATGACAATTTAAATCTGTCATAATTTCTCTTGCTTTTTTCGCTCTTAATTTATGTTCATGTGCTGAACCATGAGAAAAATTTAATCGAAGAACGTTCACTCCAGAAAGAATTATTTTTTCAAGATTATTATTAATATCTGTAGAAGGTCCTAAAGTTGCTACAATTTTTGTTCTTCTTAACCTGTTTAACATAAAAACACCTTTTTTATTAAAGTTTTTACAATCTATATTGTATGAATTATTTTTTTTATTCTTAACTTATTCATCAAAAATTATCAATATAAAATATATATTTATATTTATTAAGTTATTTAGTAAAATCATAAAATTAATTTTATTATAGAAATAATATATTATAAAAAATATTAAATAATATATCTTTAAATAAAAATCTTTATATACAATACTACAATTCTTATAAAACTCTTATCTGAATAATACCATTTAAATTATTACATTAAAATTTTAAATTTTATATGTAAATTTTTAAAAAAGAGAAGATTATGATTATAGAAATAAATGAACCTTGTGATTTAGTAATTTTTGGTGCAAAAGGAGATCTAGCAAAAAGAAAACTATTACCTGCTTTATATAAATTAGAAAAATCTAAAAAAATTCACGAAAATACACGTATCATTGGTGCAGGACGTGCTAATTGGAGCATACAAGAATATAGAAAAATAGTAGAAAACGAAATTAAAACTTTTTTAAATGAAGAAATTGAAGATTATATTTGGAAAAAACTTAGTACTCGTTTATATTTTTGTAATATTGATGTTTTTGAAAAATTACATTTTCTTAGATTAAAAAAAATATTACAACAAAAAAAAAATATAATGATTTACTATTGTGCTGTTCCTCCTAATACATTAAATGCTATTTTTAAAGGTTTAGGAGATTCAAACTTAAACTCTCTTCCAGCACGTATAGTATTAGAAAAACCATTAGGTGTTTGCTTAAAAACATCTCAAAAAATTAATAATCAAATTTCTAAATATTTTTTAGAATCACAAATTTTTCGCATCGATCATTATCTTGGAAAAGAATCAATACTAAATCTTCTTGCTCTAAGATTTGCTAATTCATTTGTTTTTAATAATTGGAATAATCAAACTATTGATCATATTCAAATTACTGTATCTGAAGAAGTTGGAATTGAAGGTAGATGGAATTATTTTGATGGTATGGGACAAATGAGAGATATGGTACAAAACCATCTTTTACAAATATTAACTATTATTACAATGGATCAACCTAATAGTATTACATCTGAAAATATTCGACATAAAAAACTAAACATATTGCGTGCATTAAATCCTATTAATATTAATAATATTAATATAAAAACTGTTCGAGGACAATATAGTTCTGGAGTAATTAAAGGGAATAAGGTACCTGCTTATTTAGAAGAGCATGGTGCAAATAAAAATAGTCAAACTGAAACATTTGTTGCTGTTGAAGCCAATATTAATAATAAGAAATGGTGTGGTGTACCTTTTTATTTAAGAACAGGAAAACGTTTAGCATGTAAGTATTCTGAAATAGTCATTGTTTTTAAAAAAATACCTATAAATTTATTTCAAAATTCTAATTTAAAATTATTAGAAAATAAATTAATCATACGTTTAGAGCCAAATGCAAACATCAAACTTAATTTTTTTAATAAAATACCAGGATTAGATCAAGAATATAAACTAGACAATTCTCAACTAGAGTATAATTGTTTTCATAAAAAATCAATTGATGCCTATGAAAGATTATTATTAGAGAGTATGAGAGGTATACAATCTTTATTTGTATGTCGAGATGAAGTAGAAGAAGCATGGAAATGGATAGATCCTATTATAAATGCATGGAAACAAAAAGACAGTAGTATTCTTCAATTATATATGTCTGGAACCTGGGGACCAGAAGATTCAAATTTATTGCTTTCTCGTAATAATCATGTTTGGCATAAATATAATTAAAAAATTATCTATCTTGACTCAATTAATATAACTATGGTAGCTTAAAAAAAATCAATTTTTTAAAATTGGCACAAGTAAAAATTTATAACTCTTATTTTTTAAAGATATTTAATTTTATATTGTTGTAAATATTTCTTTTGCTAATGGAGGAAAATAATATCCTATGATACGTATGATTCTTTTCTTATGTACTAATTTAGCAGTTATGTTTATATTTAGCCTGATTCTTAGTCTAACAGGTATTCAATCGAATACTATTTATGGTCTATTAATCATGTCACTTTTATTTGGTTTTAGTGGTTCACTTTTATCTTTACTTTTATCAAAATGGATAGCATTACGATCTGTAAATGGTAGAATCATTACTCATCCTCAAAATGAAATAGAAAATTGGCTAATAGATACAATTCGTGAACAATCTATAAAAAAAGGAATTATTATGCCTCAAATAGCAGTATATGATGCTGCTGATATTAATGCCTTCGCAACTGGTGCCCGTCGAAATTCTGCTTTAATTGCTGTTTCTACAGGATTATTAGAAAACATGACTCGCAATGAAGCAGAAGCTGTAATTGCTCATGAAATTAGTCATATTTCTAATGGTGATATGATCACTATGACGTTAGTACAAGGAGTCGTAAATACTTTTGTAATTTTTATATCTCGTATTCTTTCACAAATAATAAGTAATATTTTATCAAATAATAAAAACGAAAATGAAGAAAAAAATCCATTTATATATTTTTTAATTTCCACATGTTTAGAATTAATTTTTGGTGTTTTAGCTAGTATGATTACAATGTGGTTTTCTAGACATCGTGAATTTTATGCAGATGCAAGTTCTGCAAAATTAGTAGGTCGTGAAAAAATGATTTCTGCATTAAACCGTTTAAAAACTAGTTATGAACCTCAAGAATCTGACAGTATGATAGCATTCTGTATTCATGGAAAAAAAACTAATTCTTTTTTACAATTATTTGCATCTCATCCATCTCTGGAAAAAAGAATACAAGCATTGTATAATAAAGAATATATGTAATTAAAAATATATCTCTCTTAATAGAAATATTAAAAATAAATTTCTATTAAGAGAAATAAAAATATATTGAAAAAATAAATTTACACTTGTTTTTTATCTAAAAACATTATAAAATAAAGCTATTAAATTTTTTTAAAAAATTTATTATTCATTAAATCTTTAATCAAAAAATTATAATTCTATTTATATATCAAGTATAAAAAAATTTAGAATAAATATATCGATGTAATAGCTACAAATCAATTTATTTAGTTCAAAACAAACTTGAATTTTTTAGTTTTATTTGGTAGTTAAAATTTCTTTTTCATTTTGTCTTTAATTCACGAAAACAAATTTAAAAATTAAACGATAATAAAACAAAACATTGAATTTAATATTAAAAATAGACTCAACAGTCCTGCAGAAGTAAATATTCTTCCTAATAATTTAGATCAAAAAATTTTTGTTCTATTAAAAAATTATATTTTAACCCCTAAAAATATTAATATTTGATGTATTTAAGCATTAAAAATATGTATTAATAATATTCATTATTATAATCAAAAAAATAACTTATTAAAATAAGCATTAACTTCATAGATGAATTCTCTCAAAATCTGTTCATTCATATGACCTATTTTTATCTAAACTAATCTTCTAAGTATAAAATAATATATAGGCTATATCGATAAATTCTATATATATTATTATATCTTAGATATATTTAATATTATTCTGTCCTATTTTTTTTACGGAGTTTTTCTGATGGAGTTTTTTCTAGACCCGTCAACTTGGGCAGGCTTATTAACACTAGTTATTCTAGAAGTAGTATTAGGAATTGATAATTTAATATTTGTAGCAATTTTGTCAGAAAAACTGCCTCCTAATCAAAGAGATAAAGCACGTTTAATTGGTTTAGGATTAGCTCTATTAATGCGATTAGCATTATTATCATTAATATCTTGGGTTGTAACACTCACTTCTCCTATTATTCAAAATAATTTTTTTTCTTTATCAATACGTGATGTAATTCTTTTATTTGGCGGTTTATTTTTATTATTTAAAACTACGATGGAATTACATGAAAGATTAGAAAATAATCATCATGAAAACTCAGAAAATAAAAATTATGCAGGTTTTTGGGCTGTAGTAATTCAAATAGTTATATTAGATGCAGTATTTTCCTTAGATGCTATCATAACAGCTGTTGGTATGGTCAATCAATTATTAATTATGATGATTGCAGTTGTATTAGCTACTATTTTAATGTTATTAGCATCTAAAGCATTAACTAATTTTATTAATCTTCATCCCACAGTAGTGGTACTATGCCTTAGCTTTTTATTAATGATTGGTTTTAGTTTAGTTACAGAAGCATTACGATTTTATATTCCTAAAGGATATTTATATGCTGCTATAGGATTTTCTATTTTGATAGAAGTTTTCAATCAAATAGCACGTCATAATTTTATGAAAAATCAATCTAGAAGACCTATGCGACAAAGAGCAGCTGAAGCCATTTTTCGTTTAATGATTGGGGAAAAAAATAAACACCAAAAAGTGATAAAAAAAGATTTAGATGATAAAAAAACAACTTTTATTCAGTCTTCATCAGAAACAGAAATGTTTAAAGACGAAGAAAGATATATGATTAACGGTGTTCTTACTTTAGCCGGAAGATCTATTAAAAGTATTATGACTCCTAGAAGAAATATTTCTTGGGTAAATACAGAAAAAAATACTGATGAAATTCGCATGCAATTATTAGATACCCCACATAGTTTATTTCCAGTATGTAAAGGAGAATTAGATGAAATAATAGGTATTGTAAGAGCTAAGGAATTATTAGTTGCTATTGAAAAAAAAATAGATGTATCTACCTTTGCAAGTAAAATATTGCCTATTGTTATACCTGATACTTTAGATCCGATTAATCTTCTTGGTGTACTTCGTCGTGCTCAAGGTAGCTTTGTAATTGTTAGCAATGAATTTGGAGTTGTCCAAGGTTTAATTACCCCTTTAGATGTTTTAGAGGCAATAGCAGGAGAATTTCCAGATGCTGATGAAACACCAGATATTATAAAAGAAAATAATAGTTGGTTAGTAAAAGGCGAAACAGATTTACATTCATTACAACAATTATTAAATACTGAAGAACTAATTAAAGAAGATAATTATGCTTCTTTAGGAGGTCTTTTAATTGCTCAAAAAGGTCAATTACCTCTTCCAGGAGAAAGAATTGACATTTATCCTTTTCATTTTCATATTATTAAAGCAACTGAATATCGTATTGATTTAGTAAGAATTATTAAGCATAAAGATGAGAATTAATAAATATTAATATTTTTTTTCATTTATATAATAACTTATATATTATTTTTTAAAAATATTTAATTAATCTTTTGAGAAAAGCATGTCTAATATCATTTTAGCAATTGATACGTCAATTAATTATTGCTCAGTTGCTATATATAAAAAAAATAATGTTTATTTTATATCAGAGAAATGTGAAAAAAAACATACTTCTCAAGTGTTACCTATGATTCACAAATTACTATTACAGACACAAACAACATTAAAAGAATTACATTATATTGCTTTTGCAAAAGGACCTGGTAATTTTACTAGTATACGAATTGCAGAAAGTATTGCACAAAGTTTTGCTTTAAGTTTAAAAATTCCTATAATTGGTATTTCAACTTTACTAATCATGGCTGAAAAAGCATGTCGGAAATATAAAAAAACAGAAATTATAGTTATAATAAACGCAAAAACGACACATTTATATTGGGCTGCATATATTAAAAATAAAAAATCTATTTGGACGGGAGAGCACACAGAATCTTTAGTAAAAAAAGAATTAGTACGAGATAAAATTAATGATTTAAAAAAGAAATGGACTATTGTTAGCCATGAATATCAAACAATTGAATATAAAAAATTTGCAAATATCAACGATATTAAGATTTTTTTTCCTAATGCACGAGATATTATTCCATTTGTTTTACTAAAGATTAAAACTGGAATAATTTTGTATTCTGCAAAAAATGGTCCAAATTATTTATATAATAATTTTTAGAAACATTAATTTTTTATTATATAAAAACAATCAATTCTGAAATATTGAATATACTTCAGTATTGATTGTATGAAAGAAGTATATTATAAAAAACATCTTGAGATCAAAATATTTAATGAAATGTTTTAATCAGGTAAACTAATATTTAGTTCTAATATAGAGATGTCTTCTCTTTTTTGTTCTAATTGAACACTTATCATATTTTGATCTATATTTACATATTTAGAAATTACAGAGAGTATTTCACGTTTTAATTGCGGAAAATAATCTGGTTCATTATTATATTTTCTTTGTTCTGCAACAATTATTTGTAATCTCTCTTTTGCAATATTAGCATTAGCAATATTAGCAGTATTTTTGTTCCGGGATAAAAAAAAATCTAATAAAGCCATACCTATCTCCCGAATAAACGTTGTAAAAAACTTTTTTTTTCTTCAACGAAGCGAAAAGGATGTTTTTCGCCTAGTAATCTATTAACAGTATCTAAATAAGCGTGTCCTGCATTAGAATTGACGTCTAATATAATAGATTCTCCTTGATTAGAGGCACGCAGAACAGATGGATCTTCTGGTATTATACCTATTACAGGTATTTGAAGAATTTCTACAACGTCTGTCATACTCAACATTTCACCTTTTTTAACACGCGTAGGATTATAACGAGTTAATAAAAGATATTCTTTTATAGGAGTCGTGTTTTGTTTTGCTCTTTTTGATTTAGATGCAATTATTCCTAATATTCGATCTGAATCTCGCACTGAAGAGACTTCTGGATTAGTGGTAATAATCGCTTCATCTGCAAAATATATTGCTAAAATTGCACCTGTTTCAATTCCTGCTGGCGAATCACAAATAATAAAATCAAATTCCATTTTTACAAGTTCAGATAAAACTTTTTCGACTCCTGAACATGTCAGAGCATCTTTATCTCGAGTTTGTGATGCTGGAAGGATAAATAAATTACTAGTTTTTTTATCTTTAATTAAAGATTGATTTAGTGTCGCATCACCTTGAATGACGTTGATGAAATCATAAACTACTCTACGCTCGCATCCCATAACTAAATCTAAATTTCTTAATCCTATATCAAAATCTATTACAATAGTTTTTTTTCCTTTTTTTGCTAAACCTGTTGCAATAGCTGCACTTGAAGTAGTTTTACCTACACCTCCTTTCCCTGAAGTTACTACAATAATCCGTGTCATATGAAAATGTCCTTAAAAAAACATACTTAACTGAGAGAATTTATAGTTAAAAATTTATTTTTTAAGTAAATTTGCGCTGATTTTCCAATAAATTCTGATGGTATTTGATCTGATAACCAATATTCACCAGATATAGAAACTAATTCAGCAAATAATCCTGTACAAAATATTTTTCTTGTTATATCTCCATTCGCACCTGCAAGAACTCTTCCCCGAACTATACCATAAATATGAATATTTCCATCTGCTACTAATTCTGCTCCAGCGCTGACATTATTAATGATGATTAAATCAGCATCTTTTGCATAAATTTTTTGACCGGATCGGACTGGTATGTCTATAATATGACTTTTTTGTGTTATATCTTTTTGAGTTTTTTTTAAAGAAGTTATAAAAGGATTATAAATAACATTAATATTTTTATTTTTATTTTTAATTATATGGTTATTTTCTGATAAAATAGGTAATCCTGAATCAATAATATTTTTTTTTAACATATTATCTTTACAACCACTGACTCCTACAACAGAAAAACCATGAGAAATAATAATTTCTTGTATTCTTTTCCAATTTGCTTGATGACACAATCCTGAAATATTAACAATAACAGGTGCATTTTTAAAAAAATTTGGACATTCTTGAATTTTTTTATGTAATGATTTATTTATTAAATCTATATCATGATTATTTATATATAGTACTAATAATGTAAAATTACTACCTTTAAGTTCAATAGGTGTTTTTTGCATATTTATTTATTGCTCAATAATATTTGCTTATATGCAGACAAAATTTACATGAAGTATAAAATTTTTTTTTAATAAAAAATAAATATTTAATTTAATATGGATTATATTATAAATACTCTTTGATAACAATTTCTATTTTTCATTAAAAATATATCAAAATAGTCAATTAAAATAAGTTATAATTTTAACAAAAAACATCTTTATAAATAAACTTTTTCTTTTTAAAATTATATGTATTTAAAATATAAGGAATATATTAATTTTGTTATTTTCTAAAAGTAGTCAACTTATTTTACGTCATAGTAAAATCTTTAAAACAAAAAACGTTTTTTTTTCAGGAAACATACAAGATAATTTTCCTATATATTTATCAACAAGTAACAAAAAAATAAATCTTCAAAAATATAATGATTACATTAAGTTAAAAAAAAAATCATATAAAAAATTTTGAAATTTATAATAATTTATTAGTATCTTATGAAATGGTCAAAAACTGCGATACAATCATTTATTATTGGCCTAAAAATAAGTCCGAGGCACTATTTCAGTTTATTAATTTAATATCTTGTTTACCAATAAACACTCAAATATTTATTGTGGGAGAAAATTCTAGTGGAATAAAAAGTGCACCATTAATGTTAAAAAAGTGGATTACTTTATACAAAGTAGACAGCGCTAAACATTCTATACTCATGACAGGTTCACTTAAAAGAAAAAAACGTTTTTTATTAGAAGATTTTTTTAAAGTACATAAATGGAAAAATTTTTCTATAAAATCTTTACCAGGTGTTTTTGGTGACAAAAAAATAGATGAAGGTAGCAAATTACTAGCTTCTACTTTTTCAAAAAGTATAACTGGAAAAATTTTAGACGTTGGTTGTGGTACAGGATTTTTATCAGTATCGCTTCTAGATTGTTCACCAAATGTTGATATTACATTAATTGATAATAACAAAACTGCATTAAGATGTAGTCAAGTTACACTCGATGCTAATCAATTAAGGGGAAAAGTTCTTTGTAGTGATTTTTATTCAAATATATTTGAAAAGTTTGATTTGATTATTTCAAATCCACCTTTTCATGATGATCTAAAAATAAACTTTAATATAGTAAAAAAAATAATATGTGATTCAGTAAATTATCTAAAATTTAGAGGTGAATTAAGATTTGTCACTAATAGTTGTTTTGATTATAATTTTTTATTAAAAAAAACATTCAAAAGATATTCTATTATAGAAAAAACAAATAAGTATAAGATATATCAAGCTTTTTTAAATTAATTTTTAGTTATATATAATATTTTTTGGTACCCGGAGCGGGACTTGAACCCGCAAAGCTATAAAGCCGAGGGATTTTAAGTCCCTTGTGTCTACCAATTTCACCATCCGGGCTGAAAAATTTTTAGAGGCGTATCCCGGAATCGAACCGGGTTATACGGATTTGCAGTCCGCTACATATCCAATCTGTCAATACGCCTATATAACTATTATAGAAAAAAAAAATATAAATTACAAACAAAAAAAAATTTTTTTAAAAGAAAATAATTTATTATTATATAATATAAAAAAATTATCTTTACAATAAGTAAGATAATGATTTATTATTACTTAATATAAACTATTTTTACTATCGGAGAGGTGGCCGAGTGGTTTAAGGCAGCGGTCTTGAAAACCGCCGACGAGCAATCGTCCGAGAGTTCGAATCTCTCTCTCTCCGAAAATAAAAACATTAAAATAAATATTCGGTATATTAATAACCATTATTTTTCATAATACATTTATTGAGCATCAGTAGATAAAACTTCAATTTCTACACGGCGATCAGGAGCTAAACAACTAATTAACAAAGGTTTGTTTTCTATATCATTACATACCTGATTAGTTAATGAATATAATTTTCCCATTCCTTGAATAGTGATTTGATTTCTAGAAAATCCTTTAGATGTTAAATAATTTTTAATACTATAAGCACGATCTTCAGATAATTGTTGATTATATTCGTCGTCTCCTAACCTATCGGTATATCCTGAAAGAATAATTGAAATATTATTTAAATTCTTTTTTTTAATATTATTATCTAATTGAGCAAGTTTATCATAAGCAATAGGTTTTAATTCTGTACTATTAAAAGGAAAATTAATATTTTCATTAAATACAGTATATGGTTTGTTTAAAAAATTATCATCTTCAGATGAAAAAACATCATTTACATGAGATTCACCAAATTTCCATCCAAAAGACAACACTGCATCTCCTAAAGAAGGTTTTATAGATGCATCTATTATGTTCTTAATAGTATTTTTCCAAGTATAATCTATTCTAGTGATAAATTGTTTATTAAAAATATATTCTGCTCCTAAAGAAAGGCTAGGAAATATTTTACTTTCTTTATTAAACATATTTTTTAAATCTTCTTTAGAAGTAAGATCATCCCAAAAAACTATTCCTCCTAATCGTGTATAAAGATGAAAATCATCTGTTATAGGATATGATAATTTTGTTGCAAGTTGAACACTATTGATTTGTGCACTTTGTGCATGTTGAAGCATTTGATGAGGGAAAAAACCATTAGTATCATTTTCTATTTCAAAAGAAAAATATGGATTAAACTCATACCCTAAAAATACTCCAATGATTGGAGCACTTAAATTTTTTTGTAATAAATTAATATCACTCTCAGCGTCTTTGGAATCTTTAATAATATTATATTTTAAAGGATCAAAATGTGACCATCCAATTTTTGCACCTAGATACCATGCATTTTTTTCTTCGGCTTGAACAGATGTGACTAAGCTTGCTAATAAAAATGCGATAGCAAAAGCTCGTTTTTTCATTTGAAACTCCATTGTTTTATAGATAAATTGTAAATTGATGAAAGTGTATAATATATTTATATAAAAAAATAATTTATTGTAAATCTAGTAATATTCTTAAAATATTATATAGCAAATGTAACGTTAATCATATATCAATAACAATATATCAGTGATATATGATTAACATTATATTACTTTAATCAAGAAAAATTATAAGAAAAATTTAATAAACGTATTCCTAAAAAATGTAACATAACTAAGTAACTGATTCCAGAAATAAAACAAACAAAAATTAAACGAATTATTTTATTTAAAAAAGAACCTGTACTCCAAAGAGGCATAAAATGTAATATACAAAATAAAATAAAAAGCATTACTAATACTGCTAAAATTAAACGAAAAAGAAAAAAAAATTCATTATATTTAAAAAAAATTATTTTTCTTTGATGTAATTTCCAATAAAGTAATAAAAAATTTATCCATCCAGATATACTAACAGATAAAGCAAGACCAGCATGTTTAAAATAAAAAATAAAAATTGGATTCATTAATTGTGTTAAAAATAGTGTTAATAATGAAATCTGCATGGGAATATGTATTTCTTCAGAAGCATAAAAAGCCGAGGCTAATATTTTTACTAAGATAAAAGACACTAGACCCAAAGCATATAGCTCTAATACTCTTTTAGTCATTAAAACATCAAAATTTGTAAATTTTCCATATTGAAAAAGAACTATAATAATAGGTTTGGCAAGAAAAAATAGTATAACAGCACTTGGTAATGATACTATCAAACCAATACGTAACCCCCAATCAAGCAATTTCTTGTATTCTGACTTTATACGATATTTATATCGTTTAGTAAGAGATGTAAATAAGATAGTACTTAATGACACACCTAATATACCTACTGGAAATTCTATTAATCGATCAGCATAATATATCCAAGATATTGATCCTGAACATAATAATGAAGTAAAAATAGTATTAATAATTAAAGAAATTTGATTTGCAGAAGTTCCTAAAATAGTAGGTCCTATTTTTTTTAAAAATCTTAAAAGACCAATATTATTCCAACTTAAATTAGGTATAACTAACATATTTATTTTGTATAATAATGGCAATTGATAGCATAATTGAATAAAACCACCGATAATAACAGCCCATGCTAAAGAAATAATAGAAGGATTAAAAAAAGAACTAAAAAAAATAGAAAAAAAAATAATACTAATATTTAAAAATATTGAAGATAAAGCCGGAATCGAGAAATAATTCCAACTATTTAAAATAGATGAAAAAAATGAAGATAAAGAAATGAATAAAATATAAGGCAACATAATCGTTAGTAAATGTTCAGATAATTTTAATTTTTCGGGTAATTCTGTAAAACCTGGAGCATTAATTAAAATTAAAAAGCGAGAAAAAAACATTCCTAGTATTATTACTATAGACATAAAAAAAATTATAAAACTAAATATAGAAGAAATAAAATCTTGAATATATTTTTTGTTTTGACAAGTTTTATACTCTATTAATATAGGTACAAAAATTTGAGAAAACGAACCATCAGAAAAAATACGACATAATAAATTAGGAATTTTAAAAGATATAAAAAAAGCATCAGTAAACATAGAAGCACCAAATGTACTAGCAATTAAAACATCTCGAATGAAACCTAATATACGAGATAGTAAAGTCATACAGCTTACTGATATTAAAGATTTTAAAAGATTCATGCTAAACTAACCTATAGCTATAACAAATATCTTAATGTTATTTTAAGAAAATGACATTAATGTTATATCAATTTAAATTGATGCTTATTCTCTATAATTAAGGCAATCAAAAATGTCAGAATTTGAACAAAAAATAACTATTATAAAACCTGATGATTGGCATGTTCATTTAAGAGATAAAAAAATTTTAAAAAAAGTTATTCGATATACTGGTAAATTTTATGAAAGAGCATTAATTATGCCAAATCTTGATGATCCTATTACAAATTGCTTTAAAGGTATTTCTTATCGTAATAGAATTTTAAAATCTATGCATTTATGTTATCAATTTCAACCATTAATGACTTGTTATTTAACTAGTTTTACTATTCCTGAAGAATTAGAAATTGGATTTTTTAAAAAAATCTTTATAGCAGCTAAATTATATCCTTACTGTTCTACAACTAATTCAAAAAAAGGTGTAAGAAAAATTAGTCATATCACTCATGTATTAGAACGTATGGAAAAAATCGGTATGCCATTATTAATTCATGGTGAAAAGGTTAATAAACATATTGATATCTATGCTAGAGAAGCAGAATTCATTAAAAATACTTTAGAACCGTTACGTAATAATTTTCCAAAATTAAAAATAGTCTTAGAACATATTACCACTAGAGAATCTGTAGAATATATTAAAAAAAATGGTTCTAATTATTTATGTGCAACAATTACACCTCATCATTTAATGTTGAATCGAAATGATATGTTTGCAGGTGGCATTCAACCTTATCTGTACTGTTTACCTATTTTAAAAAAAAACATACACCAAAAAGCATTAAGACAAGCCATTGCCAGTGGAAACAAACATTTTTTTTTAGGAAGTGATACAGCACCACACTTACATAAAAATAAAATTAATTTATTTGGTTGCGCAGGTATATTTAATGCTCCATCTTCTTTTTTAGCTTATGTTACAGTTTTTGAAGAAATGAAAGCTTTAAAACATTTACAAGCTTTTTGTTCAGAAAATGGTCCTAATTTTTATAACATACCGATTAATAAAAAAACTATAACATTAATTAAAAAACCATGTAAAATAACAAAAAAAATTAATATCGGAAATGATAAAATTATTCCATTTTTATCAGGTGAAACTTTAAATTGGTCAATTAAAAGTTTTCCTGAATAAATTATTATTAGTCCTTTTAAAACTATCATACAACATTTAAATTTCTACATTTCCGCTAATGTTATAAGTAATACATTTTTGATGGGATGTAAGTAATTCTAAAAAATGCTGATTCAAATAAAATTTTTTATTTAAAAGAATTTTATTTTGATGATTTAATTGTTTTAAAAACAAGCATTTTTTAATAATAAAATTCCAATGTTTATTTAATTTAAAATATTTTAAATAAGGAGAGAATATGTTATATTTTTCTTCAAGAAAAACTCTCTCTTTATTCAATTTTGAAAACAAATTGAAAGAATCTTCTTTTTTTTTATTATTATTTTTAGTTCATTTATAGTCGCATTAGAATCTAATAAATATTTATGCTCTTGATTAAGTATAGTATCTAAAGATAATAAGGTATTTTCTATTTTTTTTATTATGTCTATTAATTTTTTCATATGATATTTACAAAATTTTTTTCTATAAATAATAAGATTTTTACATAAAGATATTATTACATCAATAAAAAATTATATTTTTATAAAATAGTGTGTGTTGTTTATAGTGTATTCATGCAGATACTATAACTTCTTTATTTTTATTTATAATGCCTGTCAGAATTTGACCATTTTTTGTTTTAACACGTATTTTATCATTTTCTGCTCCATTATTTAATGATATTGCCGTAGAAGAAATAGTAAAATTTTCTTCATGAATAATAATAATAACTTTTTGATTTACTTTTACTAACCAAAATGGACGTATCATAAAAGATGTGATTGGCTGTAAAGGAAAAATATCACGTAAACTAACTTTATCAATAACATCTTCTTTCTTAAAATAAGTATTTTTAGGCAGTGTATCTAACCGACCAATTAACATCTTTAAATCTGATATTTGTATTTTAGTACCTCGTAAAATTTTTCTTTTTGCTACAATATATTCTCCTTTTGTTTGAAGTTCCACTTGTAAGTAGTAGTGTCGTTGATTACAAGTTAACAGAACATCCACTAAACCTAAATAACGAAAATTACTTGGTACTGAAAAAAAAGGTTTTTTACAATATATATTTTTTTTTAATTGAGTACGTATTATAACATGAATATGATCTTTTTTAATAGGATACTCTTTTTTAAAAAAATGAATTAATTGATCAGTTAAACTAATAGCATTAACTTTAAAAGATAAAAAAACCAAAAAAAAACAAATTATTATTTTTTTAATAACATTCTTTTCCTTATAGTATTTATATTAATTTAATATGATTTTTTATTATATTTTTTAATATCATTATCTTGATAGAAAATATTTAATACAGGTATAATAAGCATAAATATATTATAATTATTAATATTTATAAAAATTATAATGAAAATAATAGATATTCTAAACAAAACGGAATAAAATAATATTTTTATATAACTCCTCGAAATAAATTTGTATACTTAATTTTAAGGTATAGAATATGTTTAATAAAATTAATCAAGTTTTTAACTTTAGTCAACAGGCATTAAATCTATATGCTCAGAGACAAGAAATTTTAGCTTCTAATATTGCTAATGCTGATACACCTGGATATAAATCAAGAGATATTAATTTTCAAAAAGAACTTATTAAAATATTACAAAATAGAGATACACAAAATAGGAAGATTTTTCTGAATAAAACATCTCCTAATCATCTAAATGCAAAATATAATAATCTAATTTCATTACAAATAAAACCTGTGATTAGCAATGAAATAAAACCGGATGGAAATACAGTTAACATGGATAGAGAAAGAATTGAATTTGTCAATAATAGTTTGAAATATCAATCAAGCTTGGCATTTATAAAAAACGAAATAAAAAATATAACACGTGTTTTACAAGGATAATATAAATTATGTCTCTTTTAAACATATTTAATATTGCAGGTTCAGCAATGACAGCACAATCACAAAAAATAAATGTCATTGCAAGCAATTTAGCTAATGTAGATAGCATAATACATAAAAATGGAAAATTTTATCCATATATTGCAAAAAAAGTTATTTTTGAATTTGATCCTTTGAGTAACTCAGAAATAGGAGGTGTAAAAATATCCCGTATAATCGAAGATTCTAGTCCTATGAAACTAATATATAATCCAAATCATCCTATGGCTAATAAAAAAGGTTATATTTTAACATCTAATGTCAACCCTATTTCAGAAACAGTAAATAATCTTGTAGCAGCAAGAAGTTATCAAGCAAATGTAGAAGTATTTAAAGCGGCTAAGTCGATGATAAATAAAACATTAACAATTATTGAATAATGGAGGAAAAAAATGAGTACTATTTATACTAATTCATCTATAGATAACAGATTGATTGAAAGAAATGGGAATAACTCAAATCCATTAGAACTACAAAAAAATTTTTTAAACTTATTAATTGCGCAAATTAAAAATCAAGATCCTACTGATCCTATTAAAAATACTGAATTAACATC
Source organism: Buchnera aphidicola (Brachycaudus cardui) (assembly GCF_005081945.1). Taxonomy (NCBI): domain Bacteria; kingdom Pseudomonadati; phylum Pseudomonadota; class Gammaproteobacteria; order Enterobacterales; family Erwiniaceae; genus Buchnera; species Buchnera aphidicola. The sequence goes on from NZ_CP034879.1 coordinate 374,769, forward strand.
ACAATTAGCTCAAATCAATACTTCTACTGGAATTGAAAGATTAAATAATACTGTAATAGGTTTTTCTAATCAAATTAATCAAGCACAAAATATTCAAGTATCTTCATTAATTGGACATCAGGTAATGATACCTAGTACTGAAATCAATTATACTAAAGGTAATGATACAAAATTTAGCATGGAACTAGTTAATAATGCTAGTTCAGCAAAAATAGAAATTGTAGATGAAAAAGGTAATATTTTATATGTTAAAAAATTAGAAAATATTAAACCTGGTATATATAATTTCACCTGGGACGGGAAAGATTTAAATAAAAATAGCGTAAAAGATGGCCAATATAAAATTTTAGTTACAGCTCAAAATCAAGACAAAAATGTACCTGCAGAAATTTTAATCTCAGCATTAGTGCATGGTATTATTACATCTTCTGGCGACCCTATTATAGATTTAGGAACTGCAGGAAATATAACACTATCAAAAATTCGAGCAATTCTTCAATAAAATTTTCTATTAATCCACATTAAAAGAGTCAATATATGACAAGTATGGCAGCTATTAGTGGTTTGCTTATCAATAATGATTATATAAATATTATATCTAATAATATTGCTAATGCCTCTACTATAGGATATAAATCCAGTCAACCTGTTTTTTTTAATATTTTCTCAAATTCCATGTATTCAAACAGCGTTCAAGGGTCTGGTGTTGGAATTTCGCATATTATACAAAATTTTAACAGTGGAATGCTTGTTGAAACAGGTAGAGATTTAGATTTAGGCATTATAAGAGACGGCTTTTTTCGTGTTTTAGATCCTCGAGGTCATGTATATTATACGAGAAATGGTCAATTCTTACTTGATCAAAATCAAAATATTATTAATACTCAAGGTATGTATCTAACTGGTCAAAATAAGTCTTTTTCAAAAAATACATTTAATAATTTATCTAATTTAGAACCAATTAATTTACAACACGCTCATATATTAAAAGCTAAACCCACTTCATCAATTACATTAAGTGCAATTTTAAATAATAACATTGATCCTATTACTAATACAGATGATCCTGATCATGATTTATCTAAATCAGCAAATTATGTAAGTAATATCACTATTTATAATAAAGACGATAAACCAGAAGAAATAACTATTTCTTTTAAAAAAATAGACAATAATACATGGAAAGTTCATGTTAAATCAAAAAATAATGTAGAAACTTCTGCAGAAAATAATATAGATAATAGTTTTGATTTAAAATTCAACTCTAGTGGTGAATTAATTTCTAAAGAACTATTTAATATTAGATCTAAAAATGCAAAATATGAAGATATTACTTTAAATTTAACTGGTACTGTAGTGGAAAATTCAGATTCTGATAATTCTTTTCAAGAGTTTTCTCAAGATGGATATTCACAAGGTTCTTTAAAAGCATTTAATATTCTTTCAAATGGTGAAATTATTGGAACATATTCTAATAAACAAACAGTACCAATAGGACAAATATTACTATCAAAATTTACTAGTCCTGAAAAATTACGACCTGAAAGTGGTAATGTATGGTCTGCTACTGCAGAATCAGGTCAAGGAGATGTAGGAATAGCAGGTGATTCTGGTTTTGGAGTGCTAACAGAAAGAACTTTAGAAACTTCAAATGTGGATTTAAATAAAGAGTTAATAAATATGATTATAGCACAGCGTAACTATCAATCAAATGCTCAATCATTTAAAACAGAAGACAAAATAATTAACACATTAATAAATTTACGATAATCTATTAATAGGATGAAATACTACAATGGAGAATGCAATATACAGCTCTATGCTCTCTGCTAATCAACTATTAGAAAAACAAACTATTATTTCTAATAATATAGCAAATGCTTCAACTACTGGTTTTAAAGAAAAATTTTTTTATACATTACAAACGTTAGATGCAAAAAATTTATACAATAATAGCTACAATAAAATTGTAAAAGAATATTATAATCTATCTCCAGGAACACTACATCATACTGAAAGAAATTTAGACATCTTTATTAAAGATAATGCTTGGTTAACAGTTAAAGATATAAATGGTCAAGAAGCATATACAAAAAATGGTCATTTAAAGATCAATGCACAAAACAAACTGACTGTGCAAGATAATGAAGTAATATTACAATACGGTAATATTAAAATACCTAATAATGTGAATTTAAAAATTTTGTCTGATGGAATTATTACTTCAATAGAAAAAAAGAAAAATAAAATCTTTAATACTCAAATAGGTAAATTAAAATTAACATATCTTCCCGAAAAAAACATAATACAAAAAGACAATGGATTATTTTATCTTAAAATAAACAATCAACTAAATAAATATAGTAGTAATATTAATCATAATATACGTCTTCAATCCGGTATGTTAGAAGAAAGCAATGTTAATCCTTCTAAAAATATGATAGAAATGATATCAAATGCAAGACAATTTGACATGCAAATGAAAATGATATCTATATGTGATCAAAATTCTGAACGTGCTAATCAATTAATGGATATTAATAACTAAATAATAGGAAAAAAATATGATTCCTTCTTTATGGATTGCTAAAACTGGTCTTGATGCTCAACAAATTAATATGAATGTGATTTCTAATAATTTAGCAAATGTCAGTACTAACGGATTTAAACGTTCTAGAGCAGTATTTGAAGATTTAATGTATCAAACAATACGACAAGCAGGAACAAATTCATCTATTGATACAAATTTACCATCAGGATTACAAATAGGTACTGGAGTAAGACCGGTGGCTACTGAAAGAATTCATAGTCAAGGTAATCTTTCAAAAACAGATTCTCAAAAAGACGTAGCTATTAATGGACCAGGTTTTTTTCAAGTACAATTACCAGATGGTAATATAGCATATACTAGAGATGGTTCTTTTCAATTTGATCAAAACGGTCAACTAGTAACTAATAGTGGTTTTCCAATTATACCTGAAATTAATATTCCTTCGAATACTTTAAATATTAATATAGCAAGAGATGGTATTATTAGCGTTGCAGTGCAAGGGCAAACACAACCAATTTTTCTTGGTCAATTAAATTTAATTAATTTTATTAATAGCTCTGGATTAGAAAGCTTAGGAGAAAATTTATATCAAGAAACTCAAGCATCAGGAACACCAATTGATACTACTCCAGGTTTAAATGGTACTGGTGTATTGTGTCAAGGATATGTTGAAACGTCAAATGTGAATGTTGCTGAAGAACTAGTGAATATGATTCAAACTCAAAGAGCATATGAAATAAATAGTAAATCTATCAATACATCAGATCAAATGTTGCAAAAATTATCACAGTTATAATGTAAAATGTTTTTATTATTTTCATAAAAGTTTAAGTGAAATTTTATATATCAAAAATCTATAATTAAAGGTAACTTTGTCGTGATAAAGTTATTTATTTTTCAAATTAAATATTTTTTAATTGCTATTTTTTTATTATTACTTCAGAGTTGTGCCTCTGTTCAATATAAACCTCTAGTAGAGGGTATGACAACTGCTGTAGCACCTAACATTTTACCTAAAGTAGTAAATGGATCTTTATTTCAAGAATATATGCCTATAAAGACTGGTTATCAAGCATTATTTGAAGATCACCGTCCACATAATATTGGTGATATAATCACAGTTGTATTACAAGAAAATATCAGTGCTAGTAATAGCTCGGCTTCTAATATGAGTCGAGATGGAAATGCTAATCTAGGAGTTACAATATCACCTGGACAATTAAATCCTTTATTAGGTCTTGATTTAAAAAATAATCAATCTGGATTGAATGGAATAGGAAAAAATGCTTTTTCTGGAACCGGTAGTAATTCAGCTAAAAATACATTTACTGGACTTATTACTGTAACTGTGAAAAAGGTACTACCAAATGGAAATTTACAAGTTGTTGGAGAAAAACAAGTTGCTATTAACGAAGGTACAGAATTTATTCGTTTTTCCGGTGTAGTAAATCCTAATAATATAAATAAAAATAACTTAGTAACATCTACTCAAATATCTGATACACGTATTGAATATTTAAGTAATGGACGCATTAATGAAATTCAAAAAATGGGATGGTTACAAAGATTTTTACTAAAATTTTCTCCTATATAGATATTTTTTTATAAAATTATATAATCAAAAAAATATCAAATAATTATATGTTTTCTAAATTAGATTAGAGCTCATAAAGGACGTTATTAGTCCTTTATGACAAAACTAGATAAAATATCTAAAAAAAAATACAATACAAAAAATAAAAAAATTTTTTATATAATGAGAATATTTATTGAAAATAACATATTTATATACTAAAACACTTTTTGAAAAGTGTATTCATAAAGGTTTTTTATGTCTAAAATAATATCATCATTAAAATTGATTTTTTTTATTGTGATTAGTTTATCAGCTCCTGTATATGCTGAAAAAATACGTGATTTGACTAGCATCCAGGGAATTCGAGATAACCAACTTATTGGTTACGGTTTAATAGTAGGTCTAGATGGTACAGGTGATCAATCCACGCAAGCTCCATTTACAAATCAGTCTTTAAGTAATATGCTATCTCAATTAGGAGTTACTATACCTCAGGATGCAAATATGCATCTAAAAAATGTAGCGGCGGTAGTAGTTACAGCAAATATACCTCCATTTAGTCATACAGGCGAACAAATAGATATAATAGTATCATCGATAGGAAATGCTAAAAGTCTTAGAGGAGGTACGTTATTAATGACCCCCCTAAGAGGTACTGATAATCAAATTTATGCAATTGCTCAAGGTAAAGTATTAGTATCTGAACTCAATAATGCTCAAGAAAAATTTAATTATATTCATTTAAAACAAGTAAATTCTGGAATAGTACATCATGGTGCAACAATTGAACGTGAAATAAATACTAATTTTGGAAAACAAAAAACGATTAATCTTCAATTGAATACAGAAGATTTTATTACAGCACAACGCATTAGTGACATGATTAATATAAAATATCCAGATACAGCTATTCCTATAAATTCAAAAACAGTACAACTAAATACTTCACCTGATAATAACGTACAAGTACATATGCTTTCTAATATTCAAAATATTGATGTTGCTTTACCTTCACAAGAAGCAAAAGTAGTAGTCAATTCGCGTACTGGTTCTATTGTTGTCAATCAAGCAGTCAAGTTAAGATCATGTGTAGTATCGAATGGATCAACATCAATTATCGTACATGAAATGATTAATAAAAAAAGAGATTTCGTTTTTTTAAAATCATTTAGAAAAAATATTACTAAAGAAAATTTTTCAACAGATATAGTTGATAAAAATTATATGGATAATATTATTTTAAATAGAGTTAATTTAAATAATATTATCCGCGCTCTAAATAAATTAGGTACAAAACCTAATGAATTAATGTCTATTTTACAATCAATGAAAAGCGCTGGTTGTTTAAATGCTAAATTGGAAATTATTTAATGAAAGATAATTTATTATTATTTAATATACCACACCATCGAACACAATTTATTCATGAACTAAAATATCAAGTTCATAATAATCCAAAAAAATATTCAATTCAAACTGCTAAAGAAGTAGAAAGTATATTTATTCACATATTACTTAAAAGTATGAGGAATTCTTCTTCAAAAGATGACTTATTAGGAAATAACCAAAGCCGTCTTTATACAGAGATTTATGATCAAGAACTATCACAAGCCATGAGTAAAAAAGGAATAGGATTAACTGATATAATTTTAAAACAAATTCAAACAAATAAAAATCCTATAAAATAATCCAGTAACCTAAAAAGGAATAAAAATGAGTTCTGTATTAGATACCGCTCTTGCTGGTATAAACGCAATGAGAATTTTGATTAACAACACTACTAATAAAATTAATCATCCAGATGAAAAAAATATAGAAAAACGTAGTTTTGTAGAAAGCACTATGCAAAATTCTCACTCGAAAACTGCAGTAAAAGTCAAAGAAATATATGATAATTACAATGACTTTATTACAGAGGAAAAAAGAAAAACTAAGGTACAAGTTCAAGACGAACAAACTAAAATTGAACAATTGTTAAAACTAGAAGATTTATTATGTGAAAAATCAAATATTTTTAATGAATTAATCAATTCTTTATACGAGCAAATAGATAATGATGTTATAAATAAAAATAATATAATCAATGAAAATGTAAAAGAAAAATCAAATAAGATTATTTCTGCATTAAAAGACTTTGATAGAAAATTAAAATTTTTAGAAAAAGATATTAAAGAATCCGTCATTAACAATGTAGAAAAAGTAAATTCTTTAATTGATGAAATTCATGATGCTACTATAGATATTCGTTATTTTCCTATTTTAAAATTACCAAATCAAATTCAAAGTTTGATTGATAAAAGAGATAATTTAGTAGATGAACTAAATGATTTAATTGGAGTTAAAGTTATTAAAAGTGAAGATGATTATAAAATTGCTTTAAACAATGGAATATGTATTATAGATAATAATCAAAAACAAAACTTAATTCCATTAACTTCTAAATCTGATGATAGATATATTAGTGTAGGATATATTGATAATAATGAAAAAAGAGTAAAAAAAATAGAAGATATGATCCCAAGTGCTTCCTTAGGTGCTCTTCTTAAATTTCGTAGAGAAGAATTAACTTATGCAAGAAATAGAATTGGACAATTAACAGTTAATTTTGCAGATAGTATTAATTCTTATCATATATTAGGACACGATGTATTTGGTCATATCGGGAAACAATTTTTCAATATCAGTAATCCAGAAGTTATAGCTAGTTCCACTAATCATTCATCTCCTATAACATCTGCAAAATGGGTATCTACTAGTAATTCTAAAGATACTGACTATATTATATATTTAAAAAATAACAATTGGTCAGTAAAAAGACTATCAGATCAATCTTTAGTTCAACCTAATATACGTCAAGAAAACGATAATTTATTAATTACTTTTGATGGGATTGAATTTTTAATACAGGGTAAAAATGACGATGGTGATATTTATATGATTAAACCATATTCTAAAACATTAGAAAAATTAGAATTATTAATCGATGATAATGAACCATTTTTATTTCCATCACATGATAAAATAAATTATCAAAATAACAATACTAATATTGCAATAAAAAAACTTCATAAAGATGTTTTAGTAAATAATAGTGAAACACTTGATCAATCTTATCAAACATTTTCTAAAGCTATAGCTTATAAATGTAATTTGCTTGAAGAAGAACTTCCTTTTAAAAAAAATATGATTAGGATACTTCTTGATAAAAAAATTGCGATGTCTAATAATATTGAAAAAGACTATCAAGATTTAAATTATCAACAAGAATGTTATCTTGCCAACGTCAAGGTTTTACAAACAGCAGAACGTATTTTTAATGAAATAATTGAATGCTACAGCTAAAAATAAAATAATCATAATATTAAAAAATAAAAACTTACTTTAAAAAGTAAGTTTTTATTTTTTAACATTATAAACATATTAATACATAAATTAGGATTATATTTTAGGTTTAGAAATAGGAGAGTTAGAGCAATTTGTTGCAGAATGAGCTCCTGCAGAATTTTTTATTTTAACATTAGACGGTGACATTAAAGTATTAGAATTAATAATTCTATTATTTTTTTGAAAAGATAAATCATTACAGATCTTAGTAATGGGAGCACTTGATTGATGTTTTTTATTAGAAAATAACATTTTTTTTTGTTGAAAAATAAGTTGATATTTAGACTCTATATTATTTTTAATTACATTTTTATGTTTTATATTATTTCTATATGAATCAATTATAGTATCTGTATTTTTTATTGCAGAATAACTATTATAATCTTCTTTGCATGTTATCGTTTTTTCTAAAAATTTTGAATTTTGAATAATATTATTTTTTTTTCTAATAGAGGATATGTTAGATTTTTTTTGAGAACTATTTTTTTTTCGTTTTTTTGTTTTATCTAATGCAACAATAGGATATTTCATCCAAATTTTACTTAAAGATAAATCTAATGAACAAAATGAAGATATCATAAATATAGGAGATTGAACGGATTGAATAGAATAAGAATTTAGAAAAACATTGTTAGAACTGTTATTTTTTAAAATTTTAGAAGTATCAAAAAATTGATAAAATACGTGATTATTATTAATAATATTTGTTTTATTATAGTGATCAAAAATATTTTCATTATTATTTGAAAATGTTTTTTTGTTTTCTGTATGATATAAAAAATTATATTCATCAGTTAAATTAAATCTATTTTTTTTATGATAGTTAGATTTTTTCAAAGAAAAAGAAGAAGTTTTTTTAACTATTTGAAAATCTGAACTTTTTAAAGAAATATTTTTATTATTATTCATCATATTCAATTTATTAATTTTGTTTTCTTTAGTACTATCTGAAGATATATCTTTTTTTTCACATGATTCAGGTAATACTTTTTTCTTTTTTTTATTATAAGAGTTCTGTTTTTTTTTTAAATAAAGTTTATTTTTATTTTGAATATTATTATTTCTAATAAATTTACAAATCATTAAAAAACCTTTAATTAAAAAAGAATTTTTTATCCAAGAAATTATTTTAAAAATAAAATTATTTTTATATAAATTTTTTAAGCCTTGACTATTCAAATTATTTTTTTTTAAAGTTTTTTCTTTGTCTTTTTTTCCGATAAAATTTTCTTTGAAAACATGTATAATTTTTCTTTTTCGAGTATTAGAAAGACTATAACTCATAGAGTTTACACTTTCACCTTTTCTAATTCTAGAAACAGAATAATGTGGAGTTTTCATATTTTTACTAGGCACAATAATAGTCTTTCCACCAGCTTGACGTTTTTCAATAGCATGTACTGCATCTCTTTTTTCGTTCAATAAATAACAAGCTATTTCTATAGGAACAATAGCATGTACTTGATAAGTATTTTCTTTAAGTGCTTCTTCTTCGATTAGACGTAAAATTGATAAAGATAAAGATTCATTATCTCTAATAGTTCCTGTTCCTGTACATCTTGGACAAATATGATGACTAGATTCACCTAAAGAAGAACTCAATCTTTGTCTAGACATTTCTAATAATCCAAATTTAGAAATCTGACCAATCTGAATACGTGCTCTATCCTGACGTGTAATTTCACGTAGTCTATTTTCAATGGCTTTTTGATGACTAATAGGTGTCATATCTATAAAATCAATTACAATCAAACCTCCTAAATCTCTTAAACGTAATTGACGAGAAATTTCATCAACTGCTTCAAGATTTGTATGAAAAGCTGTAGATTCAATATCCATTCCACTTGTAGAACGAGCAGAATTAATATCAATAGCAGTTAATGCTTCTGTAGTATCTACCATAATTGAACCGCCAGAAGGTAATCTTACTTGTCTTTGAAAAGCAGAATCTATCTGTGTTTCAATTTGAAAATAACTAAAAAGTGGAATTTCTCCAGTGTACAATTTTATCTTATTGATAAAATCTGGTCTACCTAAAAAGGTGATATGTTCACGAGCAAAATCTAATATTTTAGGATTATCAATTAAAATTTCTCCAATATCTTGACGTAAATAATCTCTAAAAGCACGTACAATCACATTGCTTTCTTGATAAATTAAAAACGGTGCTGTTCGTTTTTTTGCGATTATTTGAATTGTTTCCCAATGTTGTAATCTTAGTGATAAATCCCATTTTAACGACTCTATAGATTTTCCTGCACCTGCAGTTCGAATAATTAAACTCATATTTTCTGGTATTTTTAGTGAAGATAGTAATTCTTTTAAAAGTGTTCTGTCAGTACCTTCAATTCTTCTTGATACACCACCAGATTTTGGATTGTTTGGCATAAGAACTAAATAACTTCCTGCTAAACTAATAAAAGTAGTTAAAGCTGCACCTTTGTTTCCTCGTTCTTCTTTATTGATTTGAATAATAACTTCTTGACCCTCTTGTAAAATATCTTTGATATTTAAACGTGAATTATAAATATATTTTTCTGGAAAATAGTTTTTAGAAATTTCTCTCAATGGTAAAAAACCATGTTTTTCTTCACCATAATCTACAAAAGCAGCTTCTAGACTGGGTTCAATTCGAGTAATTTTTCCTTTATATATATTTGATTTTTTTTGCTCTGATCCAGAATTTTCTATGTCAAGATCATATAAACGTTGACCGTCGACAAGAGCTACACGCAACTCTTCCTGCTGAGTAGCATTAATTAACATTCTTTTCATTATAACTTTTTCTCTCTTATTTTTATAAATAAGTAAATACATCAACAGGAAATATAGATTGGTAAAAATTAATTTTTTATCATAATATTATGATTTTTATTTGAAATACCTATAAAAATAAGTTTTTATAAAAAAATTTAAATAAAAAGAACTTAAAAATATAAATACATAAAAAATTAGTGTATATACATAATATATTTCTAATTTTATATTTTGATAGCGATTAATTTAATTAATATATTTATATATACAATTATATTATAATAAATAAAAAATTAAAAAAATTACCGAAAAACAGAGATTTTTTTAATGAAATACAAAATACTACCAGTATCTATTATATATATTAACGAAAATATGATAAATCAACGATTAGATAATTTCATGCATAGTAGATTTAAAAATGTACCTAAAAGTATGATTTATCGAATTATAAGAACAGGAAAAATTCGAATTAATAAAAAAAGAATTCAACCATATTATAAGTTAAAAATTGGAGATATGCTGAGAATTCCACCGATAAAAATATCATATCATGCAAAAAATACTTTTTTTCCTGTAGATTATGCAAAAATATTATTAAATAGCATTTTATACGAGGATAATGATTTATTAATTATCAATAAACCTTCAGGAATCGCAGTACATGGAGGAAGTGGATTAAATTTTGGAGTTATAGAATATTTCCGAAAGCTACGTCCATTAAATACCTTTATTGAACTTGTACATCGTATTGATCGTGAAACATCTGGTGTTTTAATGCTAGCAAAGAAACGAATGTCTTTAGCATCTCTACATGAACAATTAAGAGAACAAAAAATTAAAAAAGAATATATAGCATTAGTACATGGTTTATGGCCTTGCCATATTAATAAAATTACAGAACCTTTATTAAAAACAAAAATACACAACAAACAAAAAAAAGTTTTAGTAGATCCTATTGGTAAGCCTTCACAAACTTATTTTACAATAAAAAAAAAATTCTCCACATCAACATTACTTTCAATTACCCCAAAAACGGGACGAACACATCAAATTCGCGTACATACTTCATATATAGGACATCCTATATTATTTGATAAACGTTACGGTAAAAATAGATTAGATAAAAATATAACAAATAAAACAAATACTAATAGACTTTTACTACATTCATCTACAGTCAATTTTATTCATCCAAAAAATGGTAAAAAACTTTGTATAAAAGCACCTCTAGATATAGATTTTAAAACAATTTTAAATACTATAATATAGTTTATATAACAATTTTATTGTTTAAATAAAGATTATTATATTTATCTTTATTCAATCATTATTTTAAAAGAGAAAAAATAAATATGGCTGTACAAAAAAATAAACCAACTCGTTCTAAAAGAGGCATGAGACGTGCTCATGATTCTTTACTAAAGCCAACTCTATCTATAGATAAATTTTCCGGAGAAACGCATATTAGACATCATATTACTATTAATGGCTATTATAAAGGTAAAAAAGTTCTTTAAAATTTTCAATAAAAATGGTGCTTATAAAATAAGCACCATTTTATAAAAAATATATTTTAAATTTAAATACTATTTCATATAATTAAAAACAATTAATTTTCTAAAAAAATATTATAGAAAATTTTAATAAAAAATATTTTATATACTGTTAATATCAGTACAAAAATAAAAAAATTCTATAATTATACCATCTTATTTTATCTTATTAATATAGGTAATTATAATGTCTTTTTTTGCAATGTTATTTCCAGGACAAGGTGCACAATATGTAGGTATGTTATCTTCATTATTATACAAATATAACAATATTTTAAAATATACTTTTGACGAAGCATCTTATTATATTGGTTTTAATTTATTAAAATTAATACAAGAAGGACCACAAATAAAATTAAATCAAAGTCAATATGCTCAAGTAGCAATATTAACTTCATCTGTATCAATTTATCGTCTTTGGAATATCAAATATGGAAAGCCTCCATTATTAATGTCTGGGCATAGTCTAGGAGAATATTCTGCACTGGTATGTTCTAATGCAATGCAATTTTCTGACGCACTAAAAATTGTTTTTCAACGAGGTTTAATAATGCAAAGCACAACTATAAATCGTCCTAGTTTAATGCAAGCAATTATTAATATAGATGAACAAATAGTTCAAAAAGCATGTATTATCGCTTCTCAAAAAAAAAAATAGTATCTTTAGCTAGTATAAATTCTCATAATCAAATTGTAATTTCTGGAGATAAATCTGCTGTATATAAAGCTAGTGAATACTGTAAGAAATCAGGTGCTAAATATATATTAAATTTAAATATTAATGTACCTGCACATTCTAAATTAATGAAACCAATAGCTAAAAAATTAAAAAATATATTAAGAATGATTACTATACATGCACCAAAAATACCAGTAATTAACAATGTTGATGTAAAATATGAAGAATCTAGTAAAAATATTAAACATGCATTAATTAGACAAATTTATAGTACTGTAAGATGGAAAGAAATTATAGAATTGATACAATTGAAAAAAATTTTTACTATGATTGAAATAGGACCTAGTAAAATACTAACTAATTTAAATAAAAAAAATAAAAAAATTATTGCATTTAGTACTGACAATTTAAAAAATTTTTCAAAAGCATTTCAAAAAATTAATAAAGGAATTAATGAAAAAGAAGAAAAAAACTGCATTAATTACTGGTGCTAGTCGTGGAATAGGACAAGCAATTGCAAAAAAATTAATTACAAAAGGAATACAGGTAATTGGTACATCTACCACTCAAGATGGAGTGCAAATAATTAACAATTATGTAAAAAAAAACGGCTTTGGTATTCTTTTAAACTTAAATAATAGTAATGATATCATAGAAGTAATAAAAGATATATTTAAAAAAAAATATTCCATCGATATACTAATTAATAATGCTGGAATAAAAGAAGATAAATTATTAGTTAAAATGAATTCTAAAGAATGGGATCAAGTAATAAAAACTAATTTAACATCAGTATTTCATCTTGTAAAATCAGTAGTTCGTCCCATGATACAAAATAGAAGGGGACGCATTATTACAATTAGCTCTATAGTTGCTTATACAGGTAATAAAGGACAAGTTAATTATAGTGCTTCTAAATCAGGGCTTATAGGATTTCATAAATCACTGGCATTAGAATTAGCATCAAAAGGTATTACGGTTAACATTGTTGCACCAGGATTGATTAACACAGATTTTATAAATACGTTAAATACAACACAATATGAAAACTATTTATCTCAAATACCTATGAAAAGAACAGGTAATGTTGAAGAAGTAGCTCATTCTGTTATTTTTTTAGCTTCAGAAAAAGCATCATATATTACTGGACATACATTACATGTAAATGGAGGTATGTATATGATATAATATTAAAAAAATTCTATTGTTTTATCAAAAAATATTAATAGTTATATAAAAAATATAATGGAAAATTTAAAAAATGAAAAATATTGAAAAACGTATCAAAAAAATCATTACTGAAAAATTAGATATAAAAGAAGAAGATATTTTTAATAGTGCTTCTTTTATTAACGATCTTGGAGCAGATTCTCTGGATATAGTAGAATTAATTATGGCTTTAGAAGAAGAATTTAATCTTGAAATATCAGATGAAGCAGCAGAAAAAATCAATACAATACAACAATCTATTGATTATATTAAAAATCGTCTAAAATAAAATATATTTTTAATCTATTTAATTTTTATTTATAAAAAAATCATACAAACTAGATGTAATTAAAACTATAAAACCCATGTTTTAAATAATAAATGATGAAAAAAAATAAATTTATTGTAGTTGAAGGATTAGAAGGTGCAGGTAAAACGAATGCCAGTATATATATTAAAAATATATTAAATAAATATAATATAAAAAATATAATATTAGTACGTCAACCTGGTAGTACACCTATTGCAGAAGAGATAAGAAAATTAATAAAAAATAAATTTGACTCTGATGAACTAATTAAAGAAACAGAATTATTATTAATGTATGCTGCAAGAATACAATTAGTTGAAAAAATAATTAAACCAGCATTAAAAAATGGAATGTGGGTAATTTCTGATCGTCATGATTTATCTTCTATAGCTTATCAAGGAGGCGGATTAGGTATTAAAAAAAAAATAATATCTACATTAAAACATTTATTTTTAAAAGATTTTGTTCCAGATTTAACTATTTATTTAGATGTTTCTCCAAGAATTGGTTTAAAAAGAGCATTAAATAGAAATTCATTAGATCTCATCGAATGTAGAAATTTAGATTTTTTTAAAAAAACTAGAAAGTTTTATTTAAAAAATATAGCATTAGATAAAAAAATCATTAAGATTAATGCCAATCTAGATATAAATACTGTAAATAAAAACATTGCAAAAAAAATATTAAATTGGCTTAATAAATAAATTATATGAAATTATATCCTTGGTTAATAAAACCATACAATAATATTATTCAGCAATATCAAAAAAACAAAGCTCATCATGCTATTTTAATTAAAACTCAACGAGGAATAGGAGCATCTCTATTAATTTGGTTTATTAGCAGATGGATATTATGTCTTAAACCTATAGGAAAAAATTTTTGCAATCAATGTTCTGGATGTAAATTAATGTCTATTAAAAGTCATCCAGATTGGCATGTTTTAAAATCTGAAAAAAATAATTTCTTTAATATTGAAGACATACGGAAAATTAATGAAAAAATATTTACATGCTCACGACAGGGTGAATCTAAAGTAATTGTTTTACCTGATACTGAACAATTAACAGAATCAGCAGTTAATGCTTTTTTAAAAACTCTTGAAGAACCGCCCAAAAAAACTTGGTTTTTTCTCATAAATTATAACAATTTCAATTTATATTCTACGTTAAATAGTCGTTGTTTAATATATCCATTATTTGCTCCAAATGAAAAAGATAGTATAAATTGGTTACAAAAAGATACAAAGAAGAAAAGCAAATCATATTTAACTGCATTAAGAATTAATCAAGGATCACCTATATCTGCAAAAAAATTTATTAACGGAATAATATGGATAGAACGAATAAATTTTTATAAATATTTATTTAATGCGTTTCAAAATAAAAACTTATTAAAAATTTTACCAGAATTTAATAAAAAAAATAATATAGTTCAAATTAACTGGATATGTTTTTTATTATTAGATGCTATTAAATTTAATTTTAATCAAAAACAATATTTAATAAATTTTGATCAAATAACATTAATTGAATTTCTTTCTCATAATTATACTAATTTTGTTTTAGATATGAGTATTCGTACTTGGATGCAATGTCAATACAAACTACTAAACATATCTGGAGTAAATCAGCAATTGTTATTATTAGAACAACTACTCAAATGGGAGGAAATATTCAATATTGAATTTAAGAATGAATAATAAAATTATTATGAATAAAAAGAGATTAAATTATGTTCTTTATTGACTCACATTGTCACATTGATCGATTAAATTACAATTTATTACATCAAAACATAGAAGATGTATTAAAAAAATCTTTTAATAATGATGTAAGAAAAATTTTAACCGTATCAACTTCTATAAATAATTTTTATAAAATTAAAAAATTATGTCAAAAATATATTTCAATACTTTACTCTTGTGGTATACATCCTTTAAATTGTGAAAAAGAACTCATAAGTTTTCATACAATAGAAAATATTTCTAAAAAAATAGACAATCTATCTTCTATAGAACGTGTAATAGCAATAGGCGAATCTGGTTTAGACTATTACCATTCATCTGAAAATAAAAATATTCAAAAAATTTTTTTCCGTGAACATATTCGAACTGCAATCAAAGTAAATAAACCAATTATAGTCCATTCTCGTCATGCTATTGATGATACTATAAAAATATTACAAGAAGAAAAAGCAGAACAATGTAAAGGAATATTACATTCATTTACTGGAAACTACTATTCGGCACGTAAATTACTAGATATAGGCTTTTACATTTCTTTTTCTGGAATGATTACTTTTAAAAATTCTGAGGAATTACATTCCACAATAAAAAAAATACCGTTAGAGCGTTTATTAATAGAAACAGATTCACCATATTTATCACCTGTTCCATATAGAGGACAAGAAAATCAACCTGCATATTTATTTGAAATAGCAAAAAAAATTTCTATTTTAAAAAACATTAATATAGAAACAGTAGCAAAAATAACAACCAAAAACTTTTATACATTATTCAATATGAATTAAAATTAACTAAATAAAAAATAATTCAATTTCAATTAATTTATTGCCTTAAAGAGGTACAAAGACACTATAATAAAAATATATCATATATACAATCGATTTAAAATTTTATATATATTTAGGAGTTTTTTAATATGTTTAAAAACACATTTGCCAACCTTCAAAAGGTTGGTAAATCATTAATGTTACCTGTTTCTGTATTACCTATCGCAGGAATTTTACTGGGAATAGGATCTGCTCATTTTAATTTATTACCTGATATTATTTCTCAAATAATGGCTCAAACAGGAGGTTCTGTATTTAATAATATGCCTTTAATCTTTGCAATTGGTGTAGCTCTTGGTTTTACTAATAATGATGGTGTTGCAGCTTTAGCTGCAGTTGTTGCTTATGGTATTTTAATTCAAACGTTGTTTGTAGTAGAACCAATATTTTTAAATACTACTATTGAAATTATAAAAGAGAAACATCTTTCTGATACTGGTATATTAGGAGGTATTATTGCTGGTGCCATTTCAGCATATATGTTTAATAAATTTTATTGTATTCAACTGCCTGAATATTTAGGTTTTTTTGCTGGTAAAAGATTTGTTCCTATTATTTCAGGATTATCGTCGATATTAGTAGGGTTAATATTATCTATAATATGGCCTCCTATTGGACATATTATTCAAATTTTTTCTCAATGGGCTGCTTATCAAAATCCTATTCTTGCTTTTGCACTTTATGGATTAGTAGAAAGAGCACTAGTACCATTTGGATTACATCATATATGGAACGTCCCCTTTCAAATGCAAATTGGAGAATATACTAATTCTATAGGACAAGTGTTTCATGGAGATATTGCAAGATATATGGCTGGTGATTCTACAGCTGGCAATCTATCAGGAGGATTTATCTTTAAAATGTACGGTTTACCCGGTGCTGCTTTAGCAATTTGGCATACAGCTAAAAAAGAAAATAAAAATAAAATAGGTAGTATTATGATTTCAGCAGCATTAACTGCTTTTTTAACGGGTATTACAGAACCAATTGAATTTTCATTTATTATTGTTGCACCAGTATTATATATCATCCATGCTATTTTAGCAGGATTATCTTTTCCTTTATGTATTTTTTTAGACATGCGAGCTGGGACAAGTTTTTCACATGGATTGATAGATTTTATAGTATTAAGTGGAAATAGCCATCATATATTTTTATTTCCAATTATTGGAATGTGCTATGGATTAGTATATTACAGTATTTTTTATTTATTAATAACTAATTTTGATTTAAATACACCAGGACGAGAAAAAAATCAGAATACTATTTCATTAAAAAATAATGTTGAACTTGCTCCATATATTATTAAAGCATTAGGTGGAAAAAATAATATTAAAAATTTGGATGCATGTATTACCAGACTTAGAATTACTGTTATAGAAATATCAAAAGTTAATCAAAAAGACTTAAAAAATCTTGGTGCAGCAGGAATCATTATATCAGGATCAGGAATACAAGCTGTTTTCGGTACTAGATCTGAAAATATTAAAACTGCTATAGATAAACATATAAAAAAAAATATCGTATCTTAAAATTCGAGGAATGTTTATTATGAATAATGAATCAATTTTTCAGGATATTATCAATAAAAAAATACAAACAAATATTGTTTATCAAGATACAATTATAACAGCTTTCGAAGATATAAATCCTAAAGCACCAGTGCATATATTGATCGTACCTAATATTTTTATTAAATCATCAAATGAAATTAATAAAAAAAATAAGTATATTTTAGCACATATGTTTTATATTGCTGTAAAGATTGCAAAAAAACAAAAAATTAGTCGAGAGGGATATAAAATAATTATTAATTGCAATAAAAATGGAGGACAAGAAATCAATTATCTACACATGCACCTATTAGGAGGAAAAGAATTAAGATCATTATATTAATAACTATTTTTTCTTAACACGATTGATGTTTATATATCAAAAAAATTTCTCTATTTTTTAAATTGAAGGATTAAATTTGAGTAAATATTTAATATTTATATTTTTTACTATCATATTTATCACGGGTTGTTCATTTTCTAATAATCTAGAAACAACTTTAATAAAAATGAAAAATTTTCATTTATTTACACATAAACCAAAAAATATTTTATTAAACTTTGATGCTGCTTTGGACAATATTATCTCAGATTTATTAAAATCTAATAATGTATTCATTTCTAATAATACATTATTTTTTATAGATATACTAAAAAATAACTCTAATTCTATTTTAGATACTAAAAAACTCACAGATTTAATAAAAAATAAAATTGCTAAAAAAACGAATAATGTTTATTTTTTTGAAACACAAATAATTGATGAAAATAAAAAAAAATTAGGTTTATCAAATATACAAGATTCAATAGACACAGGAACTGCACTTCTATTATCTAGAAACAACAATGTAAAATATTATCTTAATAGTTGTCTTTCTGAAGAAAAAAAAAAATTTTCATTAAAAATACAATTAATACTAGTTCGAACAGGAGAAATAGTTTTTGTAAAAACAGAAAAATTTTATTTTTAATAAGAGCAGTTCTTTCTACTGAAATGTATATAATTAAAAATTATATTATTTTTAATATATAAAAAATAGATAGTTCTATTTATAACTCAGTAGAAAGTTCTCACTCTTAATGATGACAAGCACTATATAAATTTTTAGTGTTTAAAAAAATTATATTTTATAGAAAAATTAGAATTGATAAACTATTCCTGCACCAAGAATGTTGTCTGTGGAAATATTATTTCTTTTAACATACTCATTATTACTTTTTAATAAATTAATTTTATAGTTCATATAAGTTGAAATATTCTTATTAAATTCATAACGAGTTGAAATATTAATTTGCTTTGCGAGTTCGAAAGCGTTGTTATTAGATGTATTTTGTGGATCTGAATTTAATTCCTGTCCTTTAGAATCCAGATAACTTAAAGACGGATGAAATCCAGAATGAAAATTATATTCTGCCACAGCTTCTATATTTTCTGTTTTACCGATAAATTTAGTAGGCGCTTCTGATTTTTCATTAGAAATATCTGATGGTATTAAATTGCTACCTACACCATAAAAAGCCGCAATATATATATCATTTGCATCATATTTAAAACCTAATCCATATGCATCTACAGATGATGGAAGATTTTTGTCTTTATCTTTCTCAGATTTTAATCTTTCAGCAGAAAAAAAAGAACCTACGGCAGTAAGTCCTGCATCAGTTTTATATTTTAAAGATGCTCCCCAACCAGAACCATTATTTTGATTTTCTTGTATATTTTTAACTTGATCTTCATATTGAAGTGCAAAACTAATACCATCAAATAAACCAAATAAATTATTATTTCTATAAGTAAGTAAGCTATTATTTCTGCCTACCATATAATTATCATTATAAGAAAATATACTATCTTGAGTAATATATGGAATACGATTAGTTAAAAACTGGGCATCATGTAAAACACCATAATTACGACCATAATCTATTGAACCCCAATCACCATATTTAAAACCAGCATATCCTAAACGCACAGAATTAGTTTTTTGTTTGTTTAATAATTCTTCAGGAACATTGAGATCACTTTTATATTCAATATTTGCATAGCTCAATAGTTCATCAGTAATATTTATTTCTCCTGATAGACCTAAAATAGCATTTGTATTATCATTATGAGAGTTAATTTTTTTTGATAAAAAACCATGAGACAATTCATGATTTGGATTAATACTACCATGTAACTCTAATTTATTACCATTTTTATTAAAAATTTCTAAAGCATTAACTCCACTACTAGCAGCTAATAACATTGGTATTGCAATTGCTAAAGATTTACGATTCATCATAATTTTTTATACTACCTTTTTAGTAAATATGATTTCAATAAATATTGATTTATCTTTTTTAAAAAAACTATTATTTTTTATATATTGAGTATTCATATAAAATTTTTCATAGAAAAACTCACTTGGTAAATATTTATAAAACTTATAATTAAAAATGAGAATTTTTTACAGTACGTGGAAACGGAATAATATCTCGTATATTTGAAACTCCAGTAACATAAGATATTAATCTCTCAAAACCCATACCAAAACCTGAATGTGGAACTGTACCATATCGACGAAGATCTCTATACCACCAATAATCTTCTTTTTTTAGCCCTAATTCTAATAAACGTTCATCTAACATAGAAAGTCGTTCTTCACGTTGTGAACCACCTATTAGTTCTCCAATATTCGGAACTAATAAATCTATTGCCGCAACAGTTTTTTTATCGTCATTTAACCTCATATAAAATGCTTTTAATTCTTTTGGATAATTTTTAATAATCACTGGAATTTTAAAATGTTTCTCTACAAGAAAACGTTCATGTTCAGAAGCTAAATCAACACCTAAAAAAACAGATTTTTCAAATTTAATTTTAGAATTCAGTAAAATATTTATAGCGTCTAAATAATCTATGCGTACAAACTCCATACATAAATTTTTTTTTAAACGAATAATAATATCATTGTCAATATAATTTTTTAGGAAATTAATATCTGGCATACAATTTTTTAAAAGAGATTTGAAAACATATTTCAACATATGTTCAATAAAATCTGACATATCATCTAGATTTGTAAAAGCTGATTCCACTTCTAACATCCAAAATTCTGATAAATGACGACTTGTATTCGAATTTTCTGCACGAAATGTAGGACCAAAAGTATATACTCTAGATAAAGCACAAGCATATGTTTCTATATTAAGCTGCCCCGAAACAGTTAAAAAAGATTCTTTTCCAAAAAAATCTTTTTTAAAATCAACGGAACCATCTTGATTTTTAGGAATATTTTGCATATCTAATGTTGAAACACGAAACATTGCTCCAGCACCTTCAGTATTTAAACTAGTAATAATTGGCGTAGGAACCCAATAATAGTTATTTTTTTGTAAAAAATAATGTAATGCCTGTAATACATGATTTCTAATTCGAACTATTACACCAATTAAATTCGTTCTAGCCCTTAAATGAGCTACGTCTCTTAAATATTCTATACTATGTTTTTTAGCAGATATTGGATAAGTATCTGGATTTTCAACCCATCCTAAAATTTTAATTTCTGTTGCTTGAATTTCATATTTTTGTTGATTTCCAAGAGATAATATCAACATTCCAGTAACGATAACAGAACATCCAATAGTTAAATGTAAAATTTCTTTATAATAATTAGATAAAGAATTATTCGCAATAACCTGTATAGAATAAAAACATGAACCATCATAAATTGTAATAAAAGAAAAACCAGATTTTGAATTTCTGCGGCTTCTTATCCATCCACAAACAGTAATTGAACTATTGACTATAATATCATCTTTATATATCTCTGATATTGGTACCGCATTCATAAAATCTTTCCTTTTATACTTATATTTAAAATGCTTTACTATTAAAATATTTTTGATAAGAAAATGTTTTATATATAATACTAAATATTAGTTTTATTTTTTAAAAAATATTAATTGTAAATCTTTTATTTAATTTACAAAAATAATATTTATAGTATAAATTCTACTTTTTTCACAAAAATATTTATAAAACTTAAATTAAATCTATTTGTTTAATGGTATACTAAAAACATTATATAAACTCTTTAAAAAATTTTTATCTAAACAAAATGTTTTACCTGGACTATCAGATATTTTTGCAACAGGTTTTCCATTACATTCTACTAATTTAATGACAATATTTAACGGTTTTACATAAGGGATATCGCAAGTTAATCTTGTTCCTATACCAAAAACAACATTAATTCTATGACTAAATTTTTTATAAAGAGAGATAATTTTGTTAAAATTTAAATTATCTGAAAATAATAATGTTTTAGTACAAGGATCTATACCTAATTTTTCATAATGTTTTAAAGCTTTTTCCCCCCATTGTATTGGATCTCCTGAATCATGTCGTATACCTTTATAAGAAGAAGTAAAAAATAAATTAAAATCACGTAAAAAAGCATCCATAGTAATAGAATCTGTCAAAGCAATACTAAGATGTTTACCATATTGATCTAACCATGTTTGCAATGCTAAAATTTGACTTTTCTTTAAATTTGAACTAATTTGTTGATGCGCTTGAAACCATTCATGAGCTTGTGTTCCTACTGGCGTTAAATTTAATATACGTGCTATATGATAATTACTTGAACCAATTAAAAAAGGAAAAGTTTCTTTTAATCTTTTAACAATAGAATATTGTACATCATAAGAAAATCTTCTTCTGGTCCCAAAATCAACAATTTTTAAACGAGATAAATCTATGTATCTAGTATAATTAAAAAATCTTGTTAATTTAGTATCTAAATATTCTATAGCATTTTTAGAACTTATTTCTGGAGAAAAATTACTATGAAAAACTTCACTAATCAATGCTAAAATAGGCACTTCCCACAATATTACTTCTTTCCATAATCCACTGATACGAATATGTAATTGTCCTTGATTATTATTTATTTTTACCTGTGAAATATTATAACGAAATTTTCTCAACCAATGTAAATATTCTTTTTTAAAAAATGGGAAAGAAGTCATATAAATATATTCTTCATTACTTAAAGACAAATATCTCATCATTTTAATCTGTTCTAGTAAAATATGGGAATAACAGCCTAAAAAGTTATCTCCTCTACAAAGAAATTCTGCTACTACATCTACATTTTGATAATTATAAAAAATAGCTTGTTGCATATGCAATTTATATGCATCAGTATCAAGTAAAGTTTTTACTATTGGATAATCATATCGTTTCATAATATGTTTTATATTTTTATTATACTCTTTTTTCATATATGATGACTAAAATATTATATAGTTTTACATTTAAATTATATAAAAAATAAAATTATTTTAGTATTTTATAAAAAATATAACACAAATAACAAAGTTATCAATTTTTCAAAAAAAATATTTTTTATATCAATATTTATGAAAATTTTACTTTATATTAAAAAGGAATTATAATGTTTTATTATTTAATTCGTAAACTGTTATTTTTAATAGATCCTGAAAAATCTCATATCTTCGTATTAAAATGTCTGATTTTGAAACACAATCACAGATTTAAAAAAAAATCTTATATTAAAAAAGCATCAAAAAACATTAAATGCATGGGTTTAACTTTTGAAAATAAACTAGGTACTGCAGCAGGAATAGACAAAAATGGAGATTATATTAACTGTTTATCAGAAATGGGCTTTGGTTTCATTGAAGTAGGCACTGTTACACCCTTGCCTCAATCTGGAAATCCTAAACCTAGATTATTTAGAATAATATCTAAAGAAGGAATAATTAATAGAATGGGATTTAATAATCTCGGAATAGATAATTTAATCATTAATATAAAAAAATCTTGTTTTAAAGGAATTATAGGTGTTAATATTGGAAAAAATAGAGATACTAGTATTAAAAATGCAATAAATGATTATTTAATATGTATAGAAAAAATTTACTATTATGCTAGTTATATTACTATTAATATTTCATCACCTAATACTATTCATTTAAGAACTTTACAATATGGAACTCTTCTAACTAATTTATTATATAATATAAAAAAAAAACAAAATGAGCTACATAAAAAATATCTTAAATATGTTCCTTTAGTAATTAAAATCTCACCAGACCTCTCCAAAACAGAATTAAAAAATATTTCAAAACAATTAATTAAATATAAAATAGATGCAGTCATTGCTACAAATACAACATTAGATCATTCATTAGTATCCGGATGTAAAAATAGCTTAGAAAAAGGAGGAATAAGCGGATTACCTTTACAAAAAAAAAGTACCAATATTATTTCAATATTATCAAAATACTTACAAAAAAAAATTCCTATTATTGGTGTAGGAGGAATTAATTCTGTCAATTCAGCAAAAGAAAAAATTAAATCAGGTGCTACTTTAATACAAATTTATTCTGGATTAGTATATCATGGACCTAATCTTATTAAAGAAATTATTAAAAATATATAAAACATTCTATTAATATATTATATATAAAATTTTATTAAAATTAAATTAATTAAAACAATGAACTATTTATTTGCAAGTACAATCTTTGGCACTGAAAAATTATTAGAAAAAGAGCTCTTATTTTTAGGAGCAAAAAATTTAAATATAATAAATGGAGGTATTTATTATGAAGCAAACGAATTATTATTATATCAAAGCTTAATGTGGAGTCGTATTGCTTCTCGTATTTTTCTATGTATAAAAAAATTTAAAATATCTAATAAAGAAGATCTTTATTCAAATATATATAGTATTAATTGGAGCAAAGTATTTTCTATAAAAAATACTTTTTCAATCAATTTTAAAGGAATTAATGATATTATTCGTAATAGTTTATTTGGAGCGCTCATAATTAAAGATGCTATTGTTGATCAATTTAGCAAACAATACTTCGATCGTCCAAATGTTGATCTTATTGATCCTGATATTCGAATCAAATCATTTTTATCTAATGATAATATAATACATATTATGTTGGATTTAAGTGGAGAATCTTTAAATAAAAGAGGATACCGAAAATATTATAATACGACTCCTATTAAAGAAAATTTAGGAGCTGCTCTTGTACTGAACTCAGAATGGAATAATAATATCCCTATAATAGATCCTATGTGTGGATCTGGTACATTATTAATTGAAGCAGCAATGATGGCTACGGATAGAGCACCTGGACTAACAAGATTAAAATGGGGCTTTCAATCATGGAAAAAATATAATAAAAATTTATGGATTAATATTGTTAAAGAAGCAACAAAAAGATTTGAAGTAGGAGTTAAAAAATGCTTGAAAAATTATTTTATAGGCTATGATTATAATCCTGTGGCTATAGAAAATGCTAAGAAAAATGCATTAAATGCAGGTTTATCAAAAATAATAAAATTTTCTACACAAAACTTACATGATCTAAAAAATATTTATAGTAGTACGAATATTGGAATACTATTAAGTAATCCACCATATGGAGAAAGACATCAAACTGAAAGTCAACTCGTAGGTTTATACATACAATTAGGAGTAATATTAAAAAAACATTTTAAAAATTGGAAAGCATCTATTTTTAGTTCATCAATATTTTTATTAAATTTTTTACAAATGACAGAAGATAAAGAATATTTTTTAAAGAACAGTGCATTAAATTGTATTCAAAAAAATTATACTATTTTTTTTAAAGAACTACCTATTGAAAATAATGAATATAAAGATAGATTAAAGAAAAATTTTAATAAATTAAAAAAATGGTCTATTCAAGAAAACATAGAATGTTTTCGTGTTTATAATGCTGATTTACCAAATTATAATATAATAATCGATATTTATAATAAATGGTTAGTTATTCAAGAATATAAAGCTCCTAAATTCATACATTGTAAAAAATCACATAAAAGATTATGTCATGCTATTTATTATGCACAAGAAATATTATCTGTTGATGTTAATAATATAATATTAAAAATTAGACACCGAAATAAAAATAAAACACAATATAAAAAATTATTTGATAGTAATAGCTTTATTCAAATTAAAGAATATCATTCAAAATTTTTAGTTAATTTAGTAGATTATTTAGATACTGGATTATTTTCAGATAAACGACTAATAAGAAAATTATTAGGAAAAATGTCTCAAGGTAAAGATTTTCTAAATTTGTTTTCATATACTGGTACTGCTAGTGTTTATGCTGGACTAGGAAAAGCAAATAGCACAACTAGTGTAGATATATCTAATACTTATATACAATGGTCGATTAGAAACATGTCTATTAATAATTTAAGAGGTTCTAATCATCACTTTATTAAATCAGATTGCTTAAATTGGCTACAAAAAACAAATAAAAAATTTGATCTTATATTTATTAATCCACCTACTTTTTCAAATTCTAAAAAAATGAAAAAATCTTTTGATTTAAAAAGAGATTATCTTATTCTAATAAGATATTTAAAAAAAATTTTACGACATAAAGGTAATATTATTTTTTCCAGTTCTACACATAATTTTAACATTAATTTTGATTATCTTCAAAAAATGAAATTAAATGCAAAAAATATTACAAAAAAAGTACAATGTAAAGATTATTTAAATCATTCAAATATTTACCATTCCTGGTTAATAACTCATATCGAATAAATCTAAGGATAGAAAATTTTATGTCTCTAATTCAGATTAAAGATGCATGTTTATCATTTAGCAACTTAGAAATTTTGAAAAATAGCATGCTGCATATCAATCCTAATGAAAGAATATGTTTAATCGGTAAAAATGGAACTGGAAAATCCACTGTTTTAAAAATTATTAATAAAACACAAGACTTAGATCATGGTATCGTCGTTTATAAAAAAAATATAAAAATATCTTACTTAAAACAAGAAAATCCTATAAGTATGAACATTTCTATATATGATTTTATTAGTTCAATATTTTATAAAAATCAAATAAAAAAAGAAAAATATAATAATTTTATTTTGATGAAAAAACAATTAAATATGAATCAAATTGTACAAATAGAAAAAATAATTAAATTAATTAAATTAGAAAAAAATACTTTATTATCAGAGCTTTCTGGAGGATTATTAAGAAAAGTTGCATTAAGTCGATCTTTAATAGGAGAACCTGATGTGCTATTACTTGATGAACCAACAAATCATTTAGATATGAACACTGTTAAATGGCTTGAAAATTTTTTAAAAAAATTTCATGGAAGTGTATTATTTGTATCACATGATAGAAGTTTTATTCAAAATATATCTACACGAATTGTCGATCTTGATCGAGGAAAATTAATATCTTGGCCAGGAAATTATGAAAATTTTATAAAATTAAAAAATGATAGTACACGTATTGAACTAATACAAAAAAAAATATTTGATAAAAATCTTGACAGAGAAGAAAAGTGGATTAGACAAGGCATTAAAGCACGTTCTACTCGAAATGAAGGTAGAGTAAAAAACTTAAAATTATTACGAAAAGAATATCATGATTATATAAAAATAGAAAAAGTAAAAAATATTAAAATCAATCAATCTAACAATTATCTAGGAAAAATAATTTTTAAAGCAGATAATATAGATGTTGTTATACAAAATAAATTGATTGTAAAAAATTTTTCATCAATCATTCAACATGGTGATAAAATAGCACTAATTGGTAGTAATGGATGTGGCAAAAGTACTATGATAAAAATTATTATAGGAGAAAAAAAACCACAAACAGGACAAATTTATCAAAGTACAGGATTAAAAATATCATACTTTGATCAAAATAGATCTATATTAGATCCAAATAAATCTATTATAGATAATATATCTTATGGTAAAGAAATAATCAGACTTAATGGAAAAGAGCAGCATTTAATAGGATATCTAAAAAAATTTCTTTTTAAACCTAATCAATTACAATCTTTAGTAAAAACACTATCTGGCGGTGAATGTAATAGATTACTATTAGCACGATTATTTTTAAGGCCAAGTAATGTTTTAATTCTTGATGAACCGACTAATGATTTAGATTTAGATACTCTAGAGCTGTTAGAAAAAATTATTATTGATTATAAAGGCACTGTTTTAATAGTTAGTCATGATGAAGAATTCGTAAATAATACAGTGAATAAATGTTGGTTATTTAAACAAAACGGATTTATTGACACTCATATTGGAAATTATGATTCTTTACAAAAAGCAAAACATAATATAAATTTAGAAACAACATATAAAAAAAATAAAATAAAAAAAAATAAATCAAATATTCATACTAAAATAAAAATAGTTAATCATGTTCAAAAAGAACTAAAAGAAATATTAATAAAAATAGAAAAAATAGAATTTTACATTAAAAAATTACAAAATAAAATCAATCAACCATGTTTTTTTAAAAAAAAACTAGAAGAACAATTACCAATTTTAAAAAAATTAATAGCACAAGAAAAAGAACTAGAAGAAAAATTAATATATTGGGAAAAATTAGAAAAAAATAATATAAATAATAAAATATAAAAAATCATATTTTTTCCATGCAATTTATAGAACAACAATGATTAAAAATATTTGCACAATTTTGACATTGAATAAAAAGAAGATGACATATATTATTCTTACAATTAACATAAGTATCTGAAGCATTATCACATTGAGAACAAGATGATATTATATCTTCTGAAATTTCTTCACTCATACGATAATCAAATACAAAATTTTTCCCTTTAAACAGAATTGGTAATCCATTTTTTCTAGCATTATGAACATAACCAATAATACCTCCTTCTAAATGATATACAAACTTAAAACCATTAAATAACATCCAAGCAGTAGCTTTTTCACAACGAATACCACCTGTACAATACATCACAATTCTTTTATTTTTAGCATATTCCATTAATGTAACTACATTCTTTAACTGTTCTCTAAAAGTTATACTTTTAA
Organism: Buchnera aphidicola (Brachycaudus cardui); assembly: GCF_005081945.1. Lineage (NCBI taxonomy): Bacteria > Pseudomonadati > Pseudomonadota > Gammaproteobacteria > Enterobacterales > Erwiniaceae > Buchnera > Buchnera aphidicola. The sequence goes on from NZ_CP034879.1 coordinate 403,824, forward strand.
TTTCAATTGCTTTTTCAAAATGACCAATCGCATATTCATAAGAGTTTCTCATATCAATAAATATTGTTTCTTTATCATGTAACATCATATTCACTTGTTTTGATTTTATATAAATACCAACATTATTTGGATCAAAACAAGGATCTGTAATTCCATCTTCTACAATTTTTTTTCTTATCTTAACAGAAAGAACCCAAAAAGATTTTTTATTATTTAACGCTTTATTAATACGCAAATTATTTAATGCAGAATTTGATTCATATAGAATTTTTTTTATAAAAAAATAATTTTTTATAGGTACACTGATTTGAGCATTAATACCTTCTCTAGCTATATAAATTCTTCCTAAAACATCATTTTTATAAAAATTTTCATAAATATGATTTCTGTATTCCTGAGTATTTTCAATAGTAAAATATTTATAAAAAGATAATGTTAAACGAGGCTCAGTTTCATATAACATACGATTTTTTAATTTTTTTTTGCAAATTATATTATGTAAAATAGACATGAAAAACACCTTTTATTTAAAATGAAATTTATTTTTTACTAGGGAAATCAGTAAATATTTTTATTTGTTGCAATAATTTTTTATATATTTTATTCAATCTTAATAATTTAATTTTTTCTTGTATCACTATTTTTTCTGGAGCATAAGATATAAAACTTTTATTTGCAAGTTTGTTTTTAATTTTTATTAAATTAATATCTATTTTTTCGATTTCTTTTTTTAATCTTTTTAATTCTTTTTCTTTATCTACAAATTTTAATATAGGTAGTATAATTTCTGCTCCATCAATTATTTCTTTAATACATAAATCTTCATCATATTCTTTCAATAATATTGTTATATCATTTAAAAAAGACATTTTTTTTAATAAAAAAATATTTTCTTTAATAACTGCTTCTTGTTCAGAAGTAATTTTATACAGAAATAATGGTATAAGTTTAGTAGAATTAATATTCATATTAATTCTGATAGTTCTTAAAAAAATAATTATTTTTTTTATCCAATTAATATTCAACAATATTTTTTTATTAGATATTTCATGACTATACTTTGGAAATTTTTGTAACATAATTGTTTTATCTTTAATATTTTTAACTAATTTTACACGTTGCCAAATTGTTTCAGTAATAAAAGGAATAATAGGATGAGCTAACCTTAAAATTACTTCTAAAACATAAATTAAAATATTTTTAGTAAGATACACTTCTTTATAAGAACTATTATGAAAAATAATTTTTACAAATTCTAAATACCAATCACAAAATATATTCCAAATAAAATCATATAAAACATTAGAAGCAATATCAAAACGATAAGTATCTAGTGATTCACGATATAATTTAATTGTATGGTTTAATTCCACTAAAATCCATTTATTCACTGTTAACATTTCATCGTTTATATTAAATGGTAAAAAACAATGATCTTTTGTATTCATTAAAACAAATCGACTAGCATTCCACAGTTTATTACAAAAATTACGATATCCTTTTAAACGATTCATATCCCATTGTATATCACGTGTACTAGATGCTAATGAAGCAAAAGTAAAACGCAGTGCATCTGTACCAGTAGATTCAATTCCTTTAGGAAATTGTCGAATAGTATCTTGAGTAATCTTATTAGATAAATTCGGTTGTAATAAATTACTAGTTCTTTTTTTAAGTAATTCCTGTAAAGAAATTCCATCTATCATATCTAAGGGATCGAGTACATTTCCTTTAGATTTTGACATTTTTTTTCCTTCTTCATCTCGAATTAAACCTGTTATATAAACATTTTTAAAAGGTATCTCGGGTTTTCCATATTTATCTTTAATAAAAAACATAGTTAACATAATCATTCTAGCTATCCAAAAAAAAATGATATCAAATCCGCTAACTAAAATATCTGTAGAATGAAAAATTTTTAAAAATTTTGTTTTTTTAGGCCATCCTAATGTAGAAAACGTCCATAATCCAGAAGAAAACCAAGTATCTAACACGTCATCATCTTGAATTAATAATTTATCTTTCGATATACTATATTCTGCACGTATCTCTTCTTCATTTCGTCCAACATATGCATTTTTTTGATCATCATACCAAACTGGAATACGGTGTCCCCACCATAGTTGACGAGAAATACACCAATCTTCAATATTATTCATCCAAGATAAATACATACTTTTATATTGTTTCGGAATAAATTTAATTTCTTTGTTTTTTACTGCATCAATAGCTATCTTAGACAACGCTGATGTTTTTAAATACCATTGATTTGTAAGCATCGGTTCAATAGTGGCACCGCTTCGATCGCTATAAGGAGTAATGATATCGCATTGTTCAATATGATCTAATAACCCTAATTTTTCAACTTCTTCAATAATTTTTATTCGTGCAGATGAAATATCTAATTTTTGAAATTGTAATGGAATAAAATTATTATATATATCAGATTTTTGTCCATCATAACTATAAACTTGAGCAATACATCTAATCTTTCCATCAAAACTAAAAACATTAATCATAGGTAGTTTATGATGGTATCCTACTTTATAATCATTAAAATCGTGTGCTGGTGTAATTTTAACACAACCTGTTCCTTTTTCTATATCAGCATATTTATCTTCAATAATAGGAATGACTCTGTTTACAAGTGGACATTCTACAAATTGACCAATAAATTTCTTATACTTATGATCTTTTGGATTGACAGCAATAGCTGTATCGCCTAATAAAGTTTCAGGTCGAGTTGTAGATATAATTAAATATTTTATTTTACTAGATGAAATAACTTTATTTTGAATAATCGGATATCGAATAAACCATTGTTTGCCTTTTACTAAACGATGTTCAACTTCTAAATCAGATATTACAGTTTCTAGTCTTGAATCCCAATGTACTAATCTTTTTTTCTTATAAATTAAATTATTTTTATATAATAGAATAAAAGCTTCTCGAACAGAAATAGAAATATCCGCATCTAAAGTAAATTTTTCACGATCCCAATCAACAGAAACACCTAAACGCCTCATTTGTTGAGTAACAATACTATTGTATTTTTTCTTCCAAATCCAAATTTTTTTAATAAAATCATCTCTACTATAATCTTTTTTAGTTTTTTTTTCTTCTAAAAATATTTGACGTTCAACTAACAATTGTGTTGCTATTCCAGCATGATCAGTACCAACTTGCCATAATGTATTTTTGCCTTGCATTCGATGATAACGAACTAATATATCCATAATTGTTTGTTGAAATGCATGACCCATATGTAAACTTCCTGTAATATTAGGAGGAGGCATCATAATACAAAAAGAAGGTTTTTTTATATTATTGGGTTTAAAATACCCATTTTTTTCCCAAAAATTATATAAAAATTCTTCAATATTTTTAGGATTATAAATTTTTTCCATTTTCTTTAACTATTTTATTAATAAAAAGGCGATATTGCCATATGACGAAAATAATATATAATAAACTTATTTTATATATAATTAAATAAACTCAAGAACTAGTGATTTTTGACCTGATTCAACAAGAATTGACATAAAAGTTCAACAGGACGACCTGTAGCTCCTTTATTACTAGATTGCCATGCAGTTCCAGCAATATCTAAATGTGCCCAATGATATTTTTCTGTAAAATAAGAAAGAAAACATGCTGCAGTTATAGCACCAGCTTTACTTGTTCCTATATTAGAAATATTTGCAATAGAAGAATTTAATCCTTTTTTATATTCTGTAAACAATGGTAAACGCCATATTTTATCATCTGTTTCTTTTGAAGCACGATTTAATTCTTCTGAAAGATCTTCATTATTAGTAAAAAACCCACTGATAGATTCACCTAATGCTGTAACACATGCTCCAGTTAACGTAGCAATATCAATTACTATACTTGGAGAAAAACGTTCTACATATGTTAATGAATCACATAAAACTAAACGTCCTTCAGCATCAGTATTTAATATTTCTACTGTTTGACCCGACATGGTAGTTAAAACATCGCCAGGTCTAAAAGCATTACTTCCTAACATATTCTCACAACCAGATAAAATTCCTATTACATTTAAAGGTAAATTGAGTTCGGCAACCATAATTAAAGCTCCATATACTGCTGCTGCACCACACATATCATATTTCATTTCATGCATATTATATGAAGGTTTTATAGATATGCCTCCTGAATCAAAAGTTAAACCTTTTCCTACTAAAGCAATAACTGGATTATTATTAACATTTCTAGAATATTTTATTACTGACATAAATGGTTTGTTTTTTGCTCCACTTCCTACAGATACATATGCATTCATTCCTAAATTTTTCATTTCCTCGATGTCAATTATTTCAACTGTAATTGTCTCTTTATATTTTTTAGAAAGTTTTTGTGCTGTATAAGATAAGTATAAAGGATTGCAAATATTAGGTGGTAAATTACTGATATTTTTTGCAGCTGTAATTCCACAATCAATTGCCAAAGCATGTTTCAAAGCTATTTTTGCTGTAGGTAAATCATTTTTTTCAAAAAAATTAAAGCTAATAATGTCTAAATCAAAAATTTTTTTATATAAATCATTAATTTTTACAATTTTATATAAAATTTCTTTTATAGAAAGTATTATAAATCTAGTAGTCCAATATACATTGGATGTAACATTAATATTCATTTCAGTAAAAGAATAAATTACATTTTTGATAGATATCTGCTTTATCATTTTTATAGTTTTTTTTAATATCTTCTTTATATTAGATTTTTTTATTTGATTTTTTTTTCCACAACCAACTAATAATATTCTATTACAAACAATATTAGGTACGTTGTATAATATAAGAATATCTCCTATTTTTCCCTTCATATCACCTAATTTTAATAAAGATGTGATATGTCCATTACTACATTTATCTAAATAATGTGCAGAATGAGAAAGTTGACATGAATCAAAAATATTTACTATTATACAATCAGTTTGTTCTTTATCTAAATTGCAGTTTTTCATAAGAAATTTCATTATATTCACTCTTTTATAAGATAATAAAACTAGCAACTATATTTTATAATATAGTAAGATAAGTGTTTTTAATAATTATATTATTGTATATTTATATTAAATATATGAAGACTAATTAATAAAAAATATATTTTAAACTTAATAAAAATATTACAATATAAAAAAATATTATATACTATAATATTTATTATCTCATTTTAATATTTATTAAAATATATTTTTAATTAAACACACTGAGACTTAATATGAATGATCTTTACCAACGTGATTGTTTAAGACTATTAGATTTTACTACTGAAGAATTAAAAAAAATTATTGCTTTAGCACAAAAATTAAAAAATAATAAAAAAAATAATCAAGAAATTCCACTTCTTAAAAAAAAAAATATTGCTTTAATTTTTGAAAAAGAATCCACACGCACAAGATGTTCTTTTGAAGTGGCTGCATTCGATCAGGGAGCTAATGTTACATATCTTGGACCAGGAAGCACACACTTAGGCAAAAAAGAATCTATTCAAGATACAGCTAAAGTTCTTGGACGTTTATATGATGGTATTCAGTATCGAGGTCATCATCATAAAACAATAGAAGTTTTAGCAAAATACTCACAAGCACCAGTATGGAATGGTTTAACTGAAAAATTTCATCCAACACAATTACTTGCTGATTTACTAACTATAAAAGAAATTTTTCCAAATAAAAAATTTCACGAAATAAAATGCGCATATGTTGGAGATACGCGTAATAATATGGGAAATAGCTTATTAGAAGCCGCTTCATTAGTAGGATTGGATTTACGTTTAGTAGCTCCTAAAGAGTGTTGGCCTGAAAAAAATTTACTTACATTTTGTCAGAAACAAGCTCAAAATAAAAAAGGACAAATAATCTGTACTGAAAATATTTCTAATGGTGTAAATAATGTAGATTTTATTTATACTGATGTGTGGGTATCTATGGGAGAATCCGAAGAAACATGGAATACAAGAATTCAATTACTTAGCTCTTATCAAGTTAATCGTTCTATGTTAGATCTTACTAAGAATAATGAAGTAAAAATATTACATTGCCTTCCTGCTTTACATGATCAAAAAACAACAATAGGAAAATCTATATTAAAAAAATATGGATTTGAAAATGGCATGGAAATAACAGATGATATTTTTCAACAACATCAAAATACTATTTTTGAACAAGCAGAAAATAGATTACATACGATAAAAGCAGTTCTTGTATCTAGTCTATTAAAAAATATTAATTTTTAAAAAAATAAAGAAATATGTATATAATATAAAAAAATATTTAATATTTTTATAGGATTTCTATAGTTTATAGTATCTTACTATCCTTTCTAACATTATTAAGGAAAATAAAATTTGAGAAATCCTCTATATAAAAAAAACATAATTTCAATTAATGATCTTCATCGTAATGAATTAGAATTAGTTTTAAAAAAATCTGCAATCCTTAAAAAAACACCACACTCTAATTTATTAAAAAATAAAATTATAGCGAGTTGTTTTTTTGAAGCCTCAACTCGCACGCGTTTATCGTTTGAAACTGCTATGTATCGATTAGGAGCTTCTATAATAGGATTTTCTGATGGAAATAATATTTCTTTAGGAAAGAAAGGAGAAACATTAGCAGACACTATTGCAGTAATTAGTTCTTATGTAGATGCTATTATTATTCGTCATCCACAAGAAGGTTCTGCACGTTTAGCATCAGAATTTTCTAATGGTGTTCCCGTATTTAATGCAGGAGATGGATCTAACCAACATCCTACACAAACATTATTAGATCTATTTACTATTAAAGAAACTCAAAATAGACTGACTGATTTAAATATTGCTATAGTTGGAGACCTTAAATACGGTAGAACCGTACATTCATTAACACAAGCATTAGCAAAATTTAAAAGTAATAAATTCTTTTTTATTTCTCCTGATGCTTTAAAAATGCCTAATTATATTAATGATATGCTGGATAAAAAAGATATTTTTTGGAAAAGGCATAACAATATTGAAGAAATTATATCTGAAATAGATATTCTTTATATGACTCGTGTACAAAAAGAAAGACTTGATTCTACTGAATATGCAAATGCAAAAGCAAAATTTGTATTACATTCTTCAACTTTAAAAAATGCACGTAGTAATTTAAAAATATTACATCCTCTGCCTCGTATAGATGAAATAGATCATGATGTTGATTATACACCTTATGCTTGGTATTTTAAACAAGCAGCAAATGGAATTTATGCACGTCAAGCAATTTTGTCTTTAGTACTAATAGAAAAACATTTAAAATAAACAACAAATGCAAATAAATAAACTTCAAGTTGAAGCCATTAGATCAGGTAGTGTTATTGATCATATACCTGCAAATATTGGTTTTAAATTATTGTCTTTATTCAGATTCACTGAAACAGAAAAACGAATTACAATAGGATTAAATCTCCCTTCTCAAAAATTAGGAAAAAAAGATATTATAAAAATTGAAAATACTTTTCTCAGTGATGATCAAATTAATCAATTGGCAATTTATGCTCCATATGCTACTGTTAATTATATTAATAATTATAATCTTGTAGGGAAAACTTTTCCAAATTTACCTAAAAAAATTGACCGTATTTTAATTTGTCCAAATAGTAATTGTATTAGTCACGATAATTTCATTACCTCTAGTTTTATTTTTCAAAAAGATAAATTTCATAATATAACTTTAAAATGCAAATATTGTGAAAAAGAATTTTCTAAAAATATAGTACTATCATAATAATGATAGTATTATCATAAAATAAAAAAATATCACATATAAAATGGTTGTTAAATATGAAAAATATAATTAATAGTGAACATGCACCTAAACCTATTGGACCGTATTCACAAGCTATTCAAATTAATAATATTCTTATATTATCAGGACAAATACCGATTGATATTATATCTAATAATATCCCAGAAAATATTGCTGAACAAACACATATTGTATTAACAAACATAAAATCTATTTTAATAGCATCACATTTTCACGTAAAAGATATTGTCAAAACTACGATTTTTACGACTGATTTAAAAAACATTAATATTATTAATAAAATTTACATGCAATTTTTTATAGATAATCAATCAGCATTTCCTGCTAGATCTTGTGTAGAAGTTCAAGCTTTACCTAAAAATGTAAAAATAGAAATTGAATCTATAGCATTTAAGAAATAAAATTTATATTAATTAAAATAATATGCATATAAAAAAACTATTTTTAATTATATAAAATTAAAATTAATATGCCGCAAAGCGGCATAAACTTATAACATTAAACACTTTTACGACGGAAAAAAGATGCCTTTGGTTCATTTTTAGAAATACTAGATTTATTTATACGATTTTCAGAAAAACGACGATTATTATGTTTATCTTTATTAAAAACTATACGATTAGATGTTTTAGTGTCGTACAGTCTAGAATCACGTAATAATTTTATATTAATGAGTTTATTTAAAATTTTAGTACGATTAAATTGTTGTAATAAATCTTTAGACATACTTTTAGGTAATTCAATTGTAGAATAAGAGGAAAAAAGTTTAATATTACCAATATGACGACTATTAATATTTCCTTCATTAGCAATTGCCCCGACTATATGACGAACTTCTACACCATCATTACGCCCCACTTCAATACGATATAAATCCATATCTTTATTTTCACGACGCTCACGACGTTGTCGATTGTTACGATTATCTTCACGCCGACGTTCATCCTTAAACAATGAATCTTTAGAAAAACGATTCACTGTATCAGGTTTAATAATTAAAGGACGTTCTCCTTGAGCCATTTTTAATAAAGCAGCTGCTAAAGTTTTTATATCTAAGTCGTCTGTAGAATATAATTTATCTAATAAAGCAGTATATTGTTCTAAATCTCGACTTTCTAATTGTTGCTGAACTTTTTTAGCAAATTGTTCAAGACGTCTTTGAGATAATAATTCAATCTTTGGTAACTGCACTTCTGGAATAGACTGTTTAATAGTGCGTTCTATATTACGTAATAAACGACGCTCACGATTTTCGACAAATAGTAATGCTCGACCCGCTCGACCCGCTCGACCTGTACGACCTATACGATGTACATAAGATTCTGAGTCCATTGGAATATCATAATTGATAACAAAGCTAATACGATCAACATCTAGACCTCGGGCTGCTACATCTGTAGCAATTAAAATATCTAATCGACCATTTTTTAATCTTTCTAAAGTTTGTTCTCGTAGAGCTTGATTCATATCTCCATTTAATGCAGCACTATTATATCCATTACGCTCTAAAGCTTCTGATACTTCTAAAGTTGCATTTTTTGTTCTAACAAAAATAATAGTAGCAGAAAAATCTTCAGCTTCTAAAAAACGGATCAATGCATCAGTTTTTCGACCATATACCATCCAGTAACTTTGTTTAATATCTGGACGTGTAGTAATATTAGATTGTATTTTTATTTCTTGTGGATTTTTCATAAATCTTTTAGAAATACGACGTATTGCTTCTGGCATAGTAGCAGAAAATAATGCAGTTTGATGTTCTTTAGGAATCTGGGCCATAATTGTTTCTACATCTTCGATAAAACCCATACGTAACATTTCATCTGCCTCATCTAAAACTAATCCATGCAAATTAGAAAGTTTAAGAGTTCCTCTTTTTAAATGATCTAATAAACGTCCTGGAGTTCCTACAACAATTTGAGGTCCTTGTCTTAATGAACGTAATTGTAACTCATACCTTTGACCACCGTATAAAGGCAATACATGTACACCAATCATATATTTAGAAAAGTCTGAAAACGCTTCAGCTACTTGAACTGCTAATTCTCTTGTAGGAGCTAATACTAATATTTGAGGGGCTTTTAAATTAATATCAAGATTATGTAATAGAGGCAATGAAAAAGCAGCTGTTTTACCGCTTCCAGTTTGTGCCATACCTAGTACATCACGTCCTTCTAAAAGCAAAGGAATACACGCTGCTTGAATAGGAGAAGGTTTAACATATCCCATTTCAGTCAAAGACTGAATAATAAAAGGATTTAAACCAAGAAAAGAAAATGTGCTTTCAATATGAGTCATGCAGTAGATATGCCTTTTAAGTTACCGTGGCCAGTCTACATAGCTCATTATGAAAATATTGATTTATTCTCATTGAAAAGTGTGAACCGGCTCAAATTAAATGATTTAATAAATACAAAATCAAATTTTTAAAAAAATTAGTAATTTGTATTTATTAGTTATTGCTAATGATTTTTTAGATATATTATTTACTACAAAAAATAACATTAGCAACTTATTGAAGTTTATTTTTTTTAAAAAATCATATATCTATTTTCTAGATAAAGATAATTATTAAAAATAAGATGAATTAAGTTTTATATCATATATATGGTACTATTTGAAAAGATATAAAGCTATATTTTATTAAAATGTTTTTCACATATGTATTGATCATTATACATAGTATACATTTTATTGATTTAATATAATTATATCAGATAATATTACTATTTATTGATTTATTAAGAATAATAGCATTTTCTATGTCTTTAATACTTAATCTTAAACGACCTTGACGATCAATTTCTAAAACTTTTACAGATATTATCTGATCAATTTTTAGATAGTCAGATACTTTATCTACTCTTTTATCAGCAATTTGTGAAATATGTACTAAACCTTCTTTTCCAAATCCAATCGAAACAAAAGCACCAAAATCAACAATACGAGTTACTTTTCCTGAATAAATCCTACCTACTTCAATTTCAGCTGTAATTTCCTCAATTCTTCGAATAGCATGTTTTGCTTTTTCTCTAATGTTAGCAGATATTTTTACTGTACCATCATCTTCAATTTCAATGATAGTTCCAGTTTCTTCAGTAAGCATTCTAATAACAGAACCTCCTTTACCTATTACATCTTTGATTTTTTCAGGATTTATTTTAATAGTATGGATACGCGGTGCAAGTTCAGAAATTTCACTTCTAGACTTACTTAAAGCTTGATTCATTACATTTAGAATATGTAATCGAGCAGATCTTGCTGAATTTAAAGATGCATGTATAATTTCTTTAGTAATACCTTCTATCTTCATGTCCATCTGTAATGCTGTAATACCTTTATCTGTTCCAGAAACTTTAAAATCCATATCTCCTAAATGATCTTCATCTCCTAAAATATCTGAAAGTAATACATATTCCTCACCTTCTTTAACTAACCCCATAGATATTCCAGCAACAGCAGATTTAATAGGAACACCAGCATCCATTAAAGCTAAAGATGCTCCACAAACAGAAGCCATAGAAGAAGAACCATTAGATTCAGTAATCTCAGATACTATTCTAATAGTATAAGGAAACTCTTCTAATTTAGGCATGACTGCTAATAGACTTCTTTTTGCAAGACGACCATGTCCAATTTCACGTCTTTTAGGTGATCCTACTGCTCCTATTTCTCCAACAGAATAAGGAGGGAAATTATAATGAAACAAAAAATTATCTGTTCTATCTCCTAATAATTCATCTAAATTTTGTGCATCTCGAGAAGTTCCTAAAGTCACTGAAACTAAAGATTGAGTTTCTCCTCTTGTAAATAAAGCAGAACCATGTGTACGAGGTAAAATTCCTGTACGAACATCTAACGCACGAATCATATCTTTTTCACGTCCATCAATGCGTATTTCATTGTTTAATATACGTTTGCGTACAATTTTTTTTTCAATTTTTTGAAAAATATCTTCTATTTCTGATAAAGAAACATTTGAATTATCATCAGAGCATGTTTTTATTATCTCTTCTTTAATCAAAATTAACTTTTCAGATCTTTCTTGTTTATTAAATATTAAATAAGCAGAACTTATTTCTTTTTCAAATAATTCGATAATTTTAATTTCTAATGTTTTATTAGTGTCTGGATAAGATATAGTCCATGGTAATTTACTAGCTTCATTTGATAAAGAACGAATATTATTAATTACTACTTGTTGTTGTTGATGACCAAAAATAATAGCTTCAAGAATTTTTTCTTCACTAAGAATTTTTGATTCTGCTTCTACCATAAGAACAGCATTCTGAGTACCTGAAATTACTAAATCTAAGGAACTATTTTTCATGTCTTCACTAGTAGGATTTAATATATATTGATTATTAATATAACCAACCCTAGCAGCACCGACTGGTCCATAAAATGGAATCCCTGATAAACTTAATGCTGCTGATGCTCCTATAATAGAAATTATATCGGGGTTAATCTGAGGATTTACTGATACAACTGTAGCAATAATTTGAATTTCATTTAAAAAATTTTTAGGAAATAAAGGACGAATAGGTCTATCAATTAATCTAGCTATTAATATTTCATTTTCACTAGGACGACCTTCTCTTCTAAAAAAACCACCAGGTATACGACCTGCAGCATACGTACGTTCTTGATAATTAACAGTAAGTGGAAAAAATTTCTGTCCGATATGCGTTTTTTTTTGTCCTACAACAGTTACAAAAACTGCTGTATCATCCATACTAGCCATAACAGCAGCTGTAGCTTGTCTAGCCATTATTCCTGTTTCTAAAGTAATAGTATATTGACCATATTGAAATTTACGTACAATGGGATTTAGCAAAATAATATCCTTAACATGAAACTAATTTTTTAATCACTATAAATTACATTTTTTAAACTTTAATATATGAATAAATATTAATATTTCTTCATAAAGTTTAAATAAAATTGTAAAAAAAGGGCTAACAAAGCCCTTTGTAAAAAAATATGTTTTAATTAAAAACAAATTGTTTATTTTTTAAAATAACTATTTACCGTCTTAAATGCAAATCGTTAATTAAAATAGAATAACGAGAGATATTTTTTTTCTTTAAATAATCTAATAATTTACGACGTTTAGAAACCATGTTCAACAAACCTCGACGACTACAATGGTCTTTTTTATGTTCAGAAAAATGTATTTGAAGATTATTAATTTGAGTTGTTAACAACGCAATTTGAACTTCTGTTTTTCCACTATCTTGTTTATTTTGACCATATTTTAAAATAATTTTTTTTGTATCTATTGCACACAGAGACATATAATACTCCATATATTAAAATCAATATTAAACATGTAATTTAATTAAGTCATTGGAAAATAATATCATGCTCATCTTAAATTTAATAGTGTAGAACTTAGTTAGTAGTATGCATTAGAAAGTAATCGATACGGTATTAATAATTCTTCTTTTTTAATTTTTCCCAAACCAATAAATTTTTTATCTTCATCTATTACACGTACTAAGCTATTTTGAATGTTAGAACTAACATTTAATACCTGTCCTAGCTTAAAATAGTAAGCTTGTTTTGAAGAAATATATACTGCTGGTAAAAAAGATATAGGACTATCTATAGGCATCAATAAATTATCGATCTTTTCAAAAACATTAATATTGTCAATTTTTTCTCTATTTAATAATTTATATAAATCAGATATTTTTACTAGTTTATTATAAGAATATGATGCTACCTGTAAACGTCGTAAGAAAACTACATGAGCTCCACAACCTAATTTTTCTCCTAGATCTTCGACAAGAGTTCGAATATATGTACCCTTAGAACAAAATACTTTAAATTCAATTAAATTATTTTTTTGAAAAATATGATCAATTTTATATATTGATATTTTTCTTATACTACGCTGAATATTTAAACCTTGACGTGCATATTTATATAAAGGTATACCATTACATTTTATTGCTGAATACATTGAAGGAATTTGATTAATTAGACCAGTAAGCGCTTTTATAGATGCATCGAGTTGATAAGATGTAAATAAAATAGGACGTTTTTTAATTACAACACCATAAGAATCAGATGTAGATGTTTTTTCTCCTAATTTTGCAATTACATGGTATCGTTTGTTAGAGTCTGTCAAATAACTAGCAAATTTTGTACATTCTCCAAAACAAATTGGTAACATTCCTGTTGCTAAGGGATCTAAAGTACCAATATATCCTGCTTTCTTTGCATTAAAAATACATTTTACTTTCTGCAAAGCATGATTAGAAGATATTCCTAAAGGTTTATCTAATAATAACAATCCATGAATATTGCGTTTTTTTTGAAGAAACATCTATTCATCCTTATTTTTTATTCATGATATAATTTAGTTTCATTATTTTTATCTAAATTATTTAATATCGTCGAAATATAATTACCTTTTAATAAAGAATTATCATGATAAAAAATAATATTTGGCATAATGCGTAATCTTATTTTATTACATAGTAATTTTCGAATATAACCTGAAGCCTGATTTAAAATCATTAAATATTTTTTTATTTTTAATGAATCTTGACTACTTAAAAAACTAATGAAAACTTGAGCATGAGATAAATCTTTAGACACTTGTACTGCAGAAACTGTAATAATCCCTTTAATACGAGGATCTTGTAATGAATACTGTATAATAATAGCTATTTTTTTTTGTAATTCTTGTGCAATACGAACTGATCGATTAAAAGATTTTTCCATTTTTTATTACCAAAATAAATTTTTTATAAAAATTGTATACTTTTTTATTTATAAAATCCGTTTAATTTCTTTCATTTCAAAAACTTCTATAATATCTTTAACACGTATATCATTATAATTTTTTATACCAATACCACATTCTAATCCATTACGTATTTCATTAACGTCTTCTTTAAAACGACGTAAAGATTCTAACTCACCTTCATATATAACTATATTATCTCTTAAAACATGAATTGGATTACTACGTTTAATAACACCTTCAATAACCATACAACCAGCAATTAAACCAAATTTAGGTGATTTAAAAGTATTTCTAACCTCAGCTAATCCTATAATATTTTGTTTATATTCAGGGGATAACAAACCTGTCATAGCAGATTTTACTTCATCAATTAAATCATAAATTACTGAATAGTAACGCAGATCTAAATTTTCTATATTAATTATTTTTTTAGCAGAAGAATCTGCTCTAACATTAAATCCTAAAATAATAGCATTTGAAGCTAGAGCTAAAGAAGCATCTGTTTCTGTAATACCTCCAATACCTAATCCTATTATTTTAATTTTTACTTCATTAGTAGATAACTTTAATAAAGCACCAGAGATAGCTTCCAAAGAACCTTGTACATCAGATTTAAGAATAATTTTTAATTCAGAAACATCATTTTTATTTATATTATCAAACATATTATCTAAATTTATTTTATTTTGTTTTAATAATTTGCTTTCACGAGATTTTTCTTTTCTATAAGATGCTACTTCTCTTGCTTTTTTTTCATTACGTACTACAGTTACTATATCTCCAGAAAAAGGAACTTTTGATAATCCTAAAATTTCTACTGGAATAGAGGGTCCTGCACTCAATACTTCATCTCCAGATTGATTACGAAGAGATTTAATACGACCGTATTCAAAACCACATAATATTATATCCCCTTTATTCAAATTACCTTTTTGAACTAATACAGTAGCTATAGGACCTCTACCTTTATCAAGAAAAGACTCAATAACAACACCTTCTGCCATACCAGTAGGTACTGCTTTCAATTCCAATATTTCTGCTTGTAATAAAATTACATTTAATAATTTATCAATACCTTTTCCTGTCTTTGCAGAAATAGGAACAAATATATTATCACCACCCCATTCTTCTGAAAGAATATTATATTTCATTAAATCATTTTTTACTTTATCAGCATCTGAATCTATTTTATCAATTTTGTTAATAGCGACTATTACCGGCACATTAGCTGCTTGTGCATGTTGAATAGCTTCAATAGTTTGTGGCATAACTCCATCATCTGCAGCTACAACTAAAACAACAATATCAGTAATTTTTACTCCACGAGATCTCATTGCAGTAAAAGCTGAATGACCCGGAGTATCTAAAAAAGTAATAGAACCTAAATCAGTTTTAACATGATAAGCACCGATATTTTGTGTAATGCCTCCAGCTTCGTAAAATGCTGTTTTTGTTGAACGAATATGATCTAATAATGATGTTTTTCCATGATCAACATGTCCCATAATAGTTACTACTGGTGCTCGAAGAATAGAAATATTATTCCCTAGATCGCGATCTTTCATAATCATTTCTTCTAACACATTTTCTCTTTGTAAAATAACTTTATGACCCATTTCTTCTGCAATTAACTGAGCTGTATCTTGATCAAGAATGTGATTAATAGTACCTATAATACCAATATTCATCATATTTTTAATCACTTCAGAACTTTTTATAGCCATTTTATTTGCTAAATCAGATACAGAAATCATACCGCTAATTACAACATCTCTGTTAACAACAGACTCAGGTTTTTTAAAAACTTGTTGCAATAAAATAGGTTTATTTTTTTGCTTATTATTTTTTTTATGACGATTAGAAATTCGAGTTTCTTCTTTATGAAATTTTCCATTATGAAAATTTTTATTATTTTTTTTATGACGATAATTTTTTAAAATTCGACTATGATTTCTTTTATCCTTTTCTACATCTCTATCATGATCATCTTCAGCCTGACGAGCATGTAAAAATGTTGTTAGATGATAATCTTTTTTTTCTTCTTTATAAGATTTTCTAATATCTATAATTTCTTTGGTTCTTTTTTTTTCATTTAAATTACCAAGATCATATTCTATATGTCTTTTTATTTTCTTATTTTTTTCATCTTTACTAAAAATATCTAAATTTTTTAATTTATTTATTTTTTTTGAATTTAAAGATTCTGTATTAATTTTATTGAATTCTAATCTATCAATATTTTTTTTATGTTTTTTCCCTAAAACATTAATATCTGTTGATATTTTTAAACTATTATTTTGTTTATTTTTTAAAAAAAGTTCTTTTTTAACTGCAGATTCAGTTTTTTTTAAAGTATTTGACAATGCTGTAATTTCAAATTTATTATTTTTTATATAAGTTCTTTTTTTCCTAATTTCTACTTGTATAGATTTATTTTTTCCACTAATTGTTGATACACTTAAAGTGCTACGTGTTTTTCTTTGTAAAATTAGAGTATTTAAAGAAGATTTTTTTATAGATTCTAAATGTTTTAATAAAATATTTTTTTCAACTAAAGTAATATGATCGTTTTCATTTTTTAATATACCTATACTAGATAACTCTTTTATCAATTTTTTGATTGATATTTTAATTTCATTAGATAAATTTTTTAAACTTATATCTGTCATACTATTTCTTCCTATTATCAGACTTTACTACCAAACCAACAGATATTACGAGCAGTCATAATTAATAAACCAGCTTGTTCAGAATTTAAATTCTTAATATCAGTTAAATCATCTATTCCTTGATCAGCTAATTCTTCTAAAGTAAATATGTTCTTTTCAGCTAATTGCAAAGCTAACATTGCATTCATACCATTAATATTTAATAAAGCTTCTTCTATTTTTTTTTCTTGAATTTTGTTCTTT
Source organism: Buchnera aphidicola (Brachycaudus cardui) (assembly GCF_005081945.1). NCBI lineage: Bacteria > Pseudomonadati > Pseudomonadota > Gammaproteobacteria > Enterobacterales > Erwiniaceae > Buchnera > Buchnera aphidicola. The sequence goes on from NZ_CP034879.1 coordinate 421,315, forward strand.
TTATCTGATTCTATTATACGTAATCTATTTTTAGCACCTTCACGTACTAGTCTTGCTTCTTCTTTGCTTAAATTATTAATATTTAACAACTCATCAAATGGTATATAAGCTAATTCTTCCAGAGAAGAAAATCCTTCTTTTACCAAAATTTTAATAATGTTTTCATTAATATTTAAATTTTTTTTAAAAGTATTAAAAGCAGCATGAGCTTCTTCTTGATGTTTAGAATGAAGATCTTCTGTAGTCATAACATTTAATTCCCAACCACTTATTTGAGAAGCTAAACGAACATTTTGACCATTTCGACCAATAGCTTGTGCTAAATTACCTGCATCTACAGCTATATCCATGGTATGATGATCTTCATCTACGACAATTGAGGCAACATCAGCAGGAGCCATAGCATTAATAACAAATTGAGCAGGATTGTTATCCCATAAAATAATATCAATACGTTCACCGCATAATTCACTTGATACTGCTTGTACACGAGCTCCCCTCATACCTACACACGCTCCTACTGGATCTATACGTTTATCATTCGTTTTCACTGCAATTTTTGCACGAGATCCTGGATCACGAGCAGCAGCTTTTATTTCTATAACTTCTTCTCCAATTTCTGGCACTTCTATTCGAAATAATTCAATTAACATCTCTGTTTTTGAACGACTAATAAATAATTGAGCACCACGAGCTTCTGGATGTACTCCATACAAAATACCACGAATACGATCACCAGGACGAAAGTTTTCTCTAGGTAACATACCTTCTCGCAAAATTAAAGCTTCAGCATTATTACCTAAATCTAAAGTTAGATTATCTCGATTAATTTTTTTTACTACACCAGTAATTATTTGACCAATATATTTACGAAATTGATCTACTAACATTGCTCGTTCTGCTTCACGAACTTTTTGTACAATGACTTGTTTTGCAGTTTGAGTTGTTATACGATCAAAATTTACAGATTCCATATGATCTTCTATATAATCATTCACTTGAACTGTTTCACCTTCAAAACAAGCTGCTTCTAAAGTGATTTCTCTAGTAGGTTGAGTTACTATATCTACGACCATCCAACGTCGAAAAGTAGTAAAATCTCCAGTTTTGCGATTTATACTAACTCTAACATCAATTTCTTGTTCATGTTTTTTCTTAGTTGCTGTTGCTAAAGCAATTTCTAAGGCTTCAAAAATTTTTTCACGAGGTAGAGATTTTTCATTAGAAACAGCTTCTACAACAGCTAATATTTCTTTATTCATATTAAAGCACCTCAAAATAAAAACTTTTCAAATGAGCAATGATAATTCATTTTGCATGTATTAATTACAAAAAATAATTTTTAAATTAAACAATTAATACACTAATTTTTATCAATTAAGAGTGTATATAATTAATTATTATTTAATATTTAAAGAATTATTAATATCATATAAATTAGAATAAATCTTCTAATAAAAAACCCCGAAAATTCGGGGTTTTAGGCAATATTACCCTGTATATTAAATTATTGATCTAAAAATTTTAAATAAAATAAGTAGTACCGAGGATGGGATTTGAACCCATATGCTTATTTAGCACTATCCCCTCAAGATAGCGTGTCTACCAATTTCACCACCTCGGTATAAAAAAATTTATTATTAAAAGTAAGATTAATATATACGCATCTTTAATTTTATAAACTTTAATAAGGTATATCAGAACTTGATGATTTTTTATCTAATACAGCTTCATTCTGAATTTCATTTTTTATACTATCTTCTAAAAGAAAATCTGTTTCCATTTTTTTACTATTAATATTACATAAAATAAGACTTATCAATAAAAATAAAAAAGAAAAAATACTAATAATATTAGTCATAAAACTATTATTACTTATACCACTAAAAAATTTAGTATTATTTTTAGTATCTAAATTAAATGTATTACTACATCCTTTTCCTGGATTTAATAAAATTAACAGAACTAAAAATAGGGAAATAAAAATAAAAAAAATTAAAAAAAACCAATACATAAAAAATTTTTTCCTTTTTTTATAACATATAAATTATTTATAATAAGTTTTCTTAGATAAGTAATTTATATATAAAATTATTACATATAAATTATCTATATTTTTTATTTTTAAAATATATAAAATATATTCTATACATAATATTTAAAATATTATCACTATACCATTGATATATTGATACTACTTAAATTTTTTAAACGAAATTTCATTAATATTAAATATAAAGAAAAACTAAAATAATTTCTATATAAACATATTCATTAAAGCAATTGAATCAATTTAGCAATATAATGAGCCAGACGATAAACCTTTAAATAATTTTGACCTTCAACCATTATTCGAATACAAGGTTCTGTACCAGATTTACGAAGTAATACACGACTGTTATAACCTAAAATATCTTTATATTTAGAAAGAATATTTTGTATTTTTTGTTCTTTTTCAAAATTAACATCTTTTTTTAAAAAAACATTTAATAATATCTGAGGAAAAAGTTTTATTTCACTTAATAAATGATTTAAAGTCATATTATTATTAATCATACTTGATAAAACTTGAAGACTCGCTATAATACCATCACCAGTAGAATGCTTATCTGAAAGAATAATATGTCCTGATTTTTCTGCTCCTAATATCCATTTTTTCTCTTGAATCTTACTATATACATTACGATCTCCTATTTGTGCTGCATAAAAAGGAATGCCAATATTTTTTAAACCTAAAATAATCCCCATATTAGTCATTAAAGTACCTACAACACCTCCATTTAATTGTTTTGTTCTTAAATATTCTTTAGCAATTACATAAATAATTTGATCTCCATCTATTTCATTACCTAAATGATCAACCATAATAACACGATCACCATCACCATCAAATGCTAAACCAATGTCTGCTTTTTTTGATATCACTAATTGTTTTAATTTTAAAATATTAGTAGATCCTGAATTTTTATTAATATTTATTCCATTAGGTTTAATAGAAACAGTAATTATTTTTGCACCTAAATCTTCAAAAATCTTAGGTGCTACTCTATAAGTAGATCCATTAGCACAATCAAGGACAATAGTAAATCTAGATAAATTTAAATGCTCAGGAAAAGTATTTTTACAAAAATTGATGTAATGACTTTCAGCATTAATAATCTGACGAGAACAACCAAAATAAATGAAATCAGGATAAAAAAAAGTATTCATAATATTTTTTTCTACAACACGTTCAACTTCTTTAGTTAGTTTTATTCCATTTTTATCAAAAATTTTTATTCCATTATCATCACAGACATTATGAGATGCTGAAATTACAACCCCTGAAGAAGCATTAAAAAATCTTGTAAAATATGATATTGCTGAAGTAGGTATGCAATCAGCTAATAAAGTAGATACTCCTGTTGATAAAATACCAAACTCTAAAGCAGACTGTAACATAGATCCAGAAATACGCGTATCTTTTCCTATAATGATTTTTTTTGTTTTCTTTTGTCCTAAAACTACGCCAATAGCACTCCCTAATTTTAATAAAAATTCTGGTGTCATTGGATTTTTTCCTACTGTTCCACGGATACCATCTGTTTTAAAATATTGCAAATTGTTCATAATATTTTTATTCCTATATGATTCAAATACGATTAAATTTGCAATAAATATTATAATTGTTATTTTTTAAAAAAATAAGATGAAGCTTTAATCTTATTACTTCATCTTATTTTAATATATATTAAGTTAATTCATTGAAAAAAATAAATTAATATCTTTTATAATAAATCCTGTGTTAAACATATACAAAATATACTTATATTTTTAAATTAAAAAAATTATTTATTTATATCTACCTCTATCCATCCCTTTGGTTTACGAACTTCTCTTCTTTCCATTAAATCATCAATTTGAAAAGCATCAATGGTTTCATATTTTATCAGTGCGTCTTTCATAGCATGTAATACATCAATATTTTCATTTAAAATATTTCGAGCTCTTTTATAATTAATTTCAATTAATAACTTTACTTCTTCATCAATGATTCTAGCTGTTTCATCAGACATATGTTTAGCTTTAGATACTGAACGACCTAAAAAAACTTCTTCTTCTTCTTCAGAATATAATAAAGGTCCTAATTTATCTGAAAAACCCCATTGAGTTACCATATTTCTTGCTAAATTTGTTGCAACTTTAATATCATTACAAGCTCCAGTGGAAACATTTTTAGCACCATAAATAATTTCTTCCGCTAAACGACCACCATATAAAGTTGATATTTGACTTTCTAATTTTTGACGACTTACACTAAGCGTATCTGATTCTGGTAAAAAAAATGTCACTCCTAATGCTCGACCTCTTGGAATTATTGTTACTTTATGTGCAGGATCATGATCAGGTACTAATCGTCCAATAATTACATGACCAGCTTCATGATATGCAGTTGACTCTTTTTGAAAATCACTCATAACCATTGATTTTCTCTCAGAACCCATCATCATTTTATCTTTTGCTCTTTCAAATTCCAACATAGATACTACACGATTATCTAGTCTAGCAGCAAAAAGAGCCGCTTCATTAACCAAGTTAGCTAAATCAGCACCTGAAAAACCAGGTGTACCCCGAGCAATAATCATGGGATCAACATCTTTAGATAAAGGTACTTTTCTCATATGTACTTTTAAAATCTGTTCCCGTCCACGAATATCTGGCAGAGCTACAATAACTTGACGATCAAAACGACCTGGACGTAATAAAGCAGGATCTAAAACATCAGGTCTATTAGTAGCTGCTATTAAAATAATACCTTCATTACCATCAAAACCATCCATTTCTACTAACATTTGATTTAATGTTTGTTCTCTTTCATCGTGTCCACCACCTAATCCAGCACCTCTTTGACGCCCTACTGCATCAATTTCATCAATAAATATTATACATGGAGCTGATTTTCTTGAATGTTCAAACATATCTCGTACTCTAGAAGCACCTACACCAACAAACATTTCAACAAAGTCAGAACCAGAAATTGTAAAGAAAGGTACTTTAGCTTCTCCAGCTATTGCTTTAGCAAGTAGTGTTTTTCCAGTTCCAGGAGGGCCAACCATTAGTATACCTTTTGGTATTTTCCCTCCTAATTTCTGGAAACGACTAGGTTCCTTGAGATATTCAACTAATTCACTTACTTCTTCTTTTGCTTCATCACATCCTGCAACATCTGCAAAAGTAGTTTGAATTTGATCTTCTGATAGCATACGTGCTTTACTTTTTCCGAATGACATTGCACCTTTTCCTCCCCCCATTTGCATTTGTCTCATAAAGAAAATCCATACGCCAATCAGCAATAACATTGGAAACCAAGAAATAAAAATAGAAATAAGAAGACTAGGTTCTTCAGGAACTGAGCCAATAACTTTAACATTTTTTGTTAAAAGATTATCTAATAATTTAGGATCATTAATAGGAATATAGGTAGTATATTTACTGCTATCTTTTTTAATAACACTAATTACGCGTCCGTTAATATAAGCTTCACGAACTTGATCTTGATTGACTTCTGACAAAAAAGTAGAATAATCAACTCTATGATTATTCATATCATTAGTGTTGAAATTTTGAAAAATAGACATTAATACAACTGTGATAACCAACCAGAAGATCAGGTTTTTAACCATGTCACTCAAAGGAACAACCTCTCATTGAATCTATAATATTTAAAAATAACACAGAATACTATAATGCTTATCTGGTTGCTAAAATGAATATTTCTCGAGATCTTGTTCGAGATGTTTTAGGTTTGCAAATTTTAACTTTGGAAAACAATATTTTAATTTCTTTATAAAATTCATTAAAACCTTCTCCTTGAAATGATTTTAACAAAAAAATACCATTTTTAGATAAAACATAGTCTGATATTTTTAATGCCAACTGAGATAAATTAATAATACGTGGCATATCAATGGAAAAATTTCCTGTTATGTTGGGTGCCATATCTGACATAACTAAATCTAATTTAATATTATGTAATGAATTTAATATTAAATTTAATATTTTTTTGTTACGAAAGTCTCCTTGAAAAAAATTAACACCTATTATTGGCTTCATAGGTAATATATCACAAGCTATAATACGTCCTTTTTTGCCTATTTTCTGCATGGCATATTGCGACCAACTTCCTGGAGATGAACCTAAATCAATAACATTCATTCCAGATTTAAATAATTTATTACTTTTATCTAATTGTTCTAATTTAAACCAAGCTCTTGAACGTATTTTGTTTTTTTGAGCTTTCTTAACATATGCATCTTGAAAATGCTCTGACAACCAACGATGAGAACTTTTTGATTTTTTTTGAGAAATCATATATCGTTATAACTTTAAAATTTATTTTTTAATATAGTTAGTTACTATGAAATATTTATAGTAAAAATATTCAAAATTCATATAAAATTTATATGTAGTCAATCTTAAGAATTTTATATTCAACTTCACCACCTGGTGTAGATATCACTACAGTAGAATTATTTTTTTTTCCTATAAGACCTCTTGACATTGGAGAATTAATAGAAATTAAATTTTTTTTAAAATCAGCTTCATCATCACCTACAATCTGATAAGTAAATTTCTCCTGATTTTTTATATTTAAAATTGTCACAGTAGAACCAAAGATAACTCTTCCATTATTAGATAATTTTGTTATATCTATAATTTGAGAATTAGATAACTTTGCTTCAATTTCTTTAATACGTCCTTCGCAAAAACTTTGTTCTTCACGAGCAGAATGATACTCAGCATTTTCTTTTAAATCACCATGTTCTCTAGCTTCTGCGATTGCAGCAATAATACGAGGACGTTTTATACTTTTTAATTTCTGAAGTTCTTGACGAAGTTTTTCTGCACCTCTTGCAGTCATTGGAATTAAATTGATCATATGAAATACACTCCACTATTTTCTTATTTAATATATTAAAAAATAATTTCAGTTATAATATAAAAATATTTTTTAAAAATTAAAAAAATGTTAAAATTTCAAATAATATTTCTAATAAAATATATATTTTAATAAAATTGTTTATTTATATCTTGATATATTTTTTATAACACTTAAATTAATTTTTATATATAGTAATTTTTATATTAAATGTATATATAAATAGAGTCATTTGAATATTTTAAATATATCTATTTTAAAGTAAAAAATATAATTTATCAAAAATTTAAAAAATTTAGTTATATCTTTCTATAAATTATCAATTTAAATCATTCAATGATATTCTTCAGTAATTATGAAAAACACTAATTCAATTTTTTTCTATAGAATTTTAACACTAACTAATTCAATATTTAATTAAAAGTACATGCAAAATGGACAATCAAGATATTAAATCACTACTTATTAAACATTTAAACTTACAACAAGCTTATATTACAGGGGATAGTAATCATATTAAAATTATTGTTATAGGGAATATATTCAAAGGAATCAGTCAAGTTAAAAGACAACAAATAGTTTATACACCTTTAATAAACATGATTACACAAAAACAGATTCATGCTGTATCTATTATGTCTTATACAATTGAAGAATGGGAAAAGAACAATAAAAATATAGATTATTCTGATTATGCATAATACTAAAAAAATTTATATTAATAAAATAGAGATTTATAAATAAATGAAAAAATTATGCATAGAAGGTGGTAAAAATTTAAATGGTAATGTAACAATTTCTGGTTCTAAAAATGCGGCATTACCAATTTTATTTATGACGATATTAACAGAAGAAAAAATTAATATCAGCAATGTTCCAAATTTAAAAGATATTGATATAGCACTGCAGTTGCTTATATATCTAGGAGCAAAAATAACTTATAACAAAACATTATCTATTGATACAAGTTTTATAAACGTTTTTTCTGCTCCATATCATCTTATTACAAAAATAAGAGCATCCATATGGATATTAGCACCTCTTTTAGCAAGATTTAGGCAGGCTAAAATATTTTTACCTGGAGGATGCCAAATAGGTAGTAGACCTATAGATTTACACTTAAACGGTTTAATAAAATTAGGAGCTACAATTAATTTAAAAGATAATTGTATTAATGCTTTTGTAAAAGGACGTATGAAAGGAAAATATATTTTGATGGAAAAAATCAGTGTTGGTGCTACTATTACAATCATGAGTGCTGCTACCTTAGCTGAAGGTTTAACAATTATTGATAATGCAGCACGTGAACCAGAAATTATTGATATAGCAAAATTTTTAAACACTTTAGGTGCTAATATTATTGGTGCAGGAAGTAATAAAATATTAATTAAAGGTGTTTTAAAGCTAACTGGAGGTAATCATAAAGTAATTCCAGATAGAATTGAAACAGGTACTTTTTTAGTAGCTGCAGCCGCGTCTAAAGGTTTTATTACTTGTAATAAAACTGAACCAAAACACTTGAATAGTGTATTAATAAAACTCACTGAAGCCGGAGCAAATATTAAAACAGGAAAAGATTGGATTAAACTAGATATGAGAAACAAAAGACCTAGAGCTTTAAATATTTGTACTTCACCTTATCCAGGATTTCCAACAGATATGCAAGCTCAATTTGCTTTATTAAATACAATTGCTACAGGAATAGGCATAATTACTGAAACTATATTTGAAAATCGTTTTATTTATACTTCTGAATTAATTAACATGGGAGCTAAAATAAAAATTAAAAATAATAGTATCATATGTAATGGAATACCCACATTATTTTCTTCTAATGTCTTTTGTCCTGATTTAAGAGCTTCAGCGACTTTAGTACTAGCAGGATGTATTGCTATAGGTATTACGGTCGTTAATCAAACTTATCATCTTTTTAGAGGATATGAATCATTTCCTAATAAATTAAATCAATTAGGAGCTAATATAAAAATTATATGAATATAATTTATATTTTCTATAAGAAATATAATATATTTTTATTTATTAAAAAAATACATTTTTTATTAAAAATAATTTTATGAATATAAATCTAAATATATAAATATTCTTTTATATTTATAAAAAACTATATATTTTTATTTATTAAAAAAATACTACATAAAATACAAATACTTAATAATAAATAACTGGAGTTTTTTATGTATGCAGTGTTTATAAGCGGCGGAAAGCAGTATCGGGTAATTAAAAATCAGATTATTAGATTAGAAAAATTAAATAATCCTATTGGTACAACTATAGAATTTAATCAGATTTTAATGATTGCTAATAAAGATTCTAATAAAATTGGAACTCCTTATATAAATGGAGTTACAATAAAAGCTAATATTGAAAAGCATGGTCGGTTAAAAAAAATTAAAATTATAAAATTCAACCGTCGGAAACATTATAAAAAGCAACAAGGTCATCGTCAGTATTTTACTGATGTAAAAATTATAGATATTAATACTAATTTAGAACAAGGTTAAAGAAATGGCTCATAAAAAAGCTGGTGGTTCTACTAGAAATGGACGTGATTCTAATGCTCAGAGACTAGGTGTAAAATGTTTTGGAGGTCAATTTATTTCAGCAGGAAGTATAATTGTCAAACAAAGAGGAACAAAATTTCATCCTGGAAAAAATGTCGGTTGTGGGAAAGATCATACTATTTTTGCTACTATAAATGGAATAGTGGAATTTAAAAAAAGAGGATTAAAAAAAAGAACATATATAAATATTATCAACTAGAATAATTATATAATATATAAAAACCCCTTTTTTAGGGGGGTTCTATTTTTTATATAAAATATTAATAAAAAATAATTATCATAAATATCACGAATATTTTAATTATGGATACAAAATGAAATTTATCGATCAAACTATAATCGAAGTTATTGCTGGAAACGGTGGAGATGGATGTATAAATTTTAGACGAGAAAAATATATTCCAAAAGGAGGTCCAGACGGTGGAGATGGTGGAGACGGTGGAAATGTTTGGTTAGAAGCGAATAATAATTTAAATACTCTTATAGATCTTCGATTTCAAAAAAAATTTCAAGCTCAAAATGGACAAAATGGATCAGGTCAAAAATGTTCTGGAAAAAAAGGAAAAGATATAAAAATACATGTACCTGTAGGAACAAAGGTAATAAATTATCAAACACGTGAAATAATAGCTGATTTAACTGAAAACAAACAAAAAATATTAGTTGCAAAAGGAGGTTGGCATGGATTAGGAAATACTAGATTTAAATCTTCTACTAACAGAACTCCAAGACAATGTACATTAGGAACTATAGGAGAAAAAAGAGATATACAATTAGAATTAATTTTAATTGCTGATGTAGGAACATTAGGCATGCCTAATGCAGGAAAATCTACTTTTGTAAAAAGTATATCTGGTGCTAAAACAAAAATTGCAGACTATCCATTTACAACATTAAATCCAATTTTAGGTAGTGTAAATATTTCAAATAATAAAAAATTTATAATAGCAGATATTCCAGGTATTATTCAAGGTGCTTCTAACGGTTCTGGATTAGGAATTCGTTTTTTAAAACATTTAGAAAGATGTAAAATACTACTTCATATCGTTGATGTAAAACCTCAAGATAATTCTTATCCTATAGAAAATATCCGTATAGTCTTAAACGAATTAAAAAAATATAGTATAACTTTATACAATAAACCAAGATGGTTAGTATTCCATAAAATAGACTTATTAAGTTCACAAGAACTTCATCAAATAATTAAAGATATTCAATATAAATTAAAAATAGAAGAAAAATATTTTTGTGTTTCGTCAATAAAAAAAATAGGTATAAAAAAATTATGTTTTGATATCAGTCAATTTTTAAGAAGATGAAAAGAACTCGGTTTATTAAAAAACCAAGCCCTTATTAATCAACACTAATCATCTGTTTTTTAACGTTTAGAAAATTGAGGACGTTTTCTAGCTTTACGTAAACCTATTTTCTTACGTTCAACTTGACGTGAATCTCGAGTAACAAAACCGGATTTTCTTAATTCTAATCGTAGAGATGGATTGTATTTAATTAAAGCACGAGTAATACCTTGACGAATTGCACCTGCTTGACCAGAAATTCCTCCACCTTTTACAGTAATATAGATATTAAATTTGCTTATCATATCAACTAATTCTAATGGTTGACGAACAATCATACAAGAAGTTTCACGACCGAAATATTCATTTAAAGAACGTTTATTTACAATAATCTCTCCATTCCCTGATCTAAGAAAAACTCTAGCAGAAGAGCTTTTACGACGACCAGTTCCATAATTTTGAGTTTGAATCATTTATTTTTACACCTTTTTATTATCAAATATTTAAAAATTGAGGACATTGTGCAATATGATTATGGTTTTCATTTGAAAAAACCTTTAGTTTTTTAAACATAGCACGTCCTAAAGGACCTTTAGGTAACATACCTTTTACAGCAATCTCAATAACTCTTTCTGGATGACAAGACATCATTTCTTCAAATCTAGACTTTTTAATACCACCTATATAACCTGTATGATGATAATAAATTTTATCAATCTTTTTTTTTCCTGTAACTAATATTTTTGAAGCATTTAAAACAATAATATAATCTCCAGTATCTAGATGTGGAGTATATTCAATTTTATGTTTTCCTCGTAAGCGAAAAGACAATGCACTTGCTAAACGTCCTAATATTTTATTTGTTGCATCCACATAATACCAATTTCTTTTAATATTACTTAATTTAGTTGAGAAAGTTTTCATTTTGAAACTCACTAAAATATAATTATTTGTATAGAAAATAATACTATGATTAGAATTAATAAGATATAGTAAATATATTTTACTAGAAATATTTTTTTAAAATATTCTTTTTTTATATTAATATATATTCTATAGGTAATAAATTATGCCTAATAATAATTCTTTGTTAGTTTTTCGTAATGAAATTAATAATATAGATGAACAAATCGTTAAATTATTAGCAAAAAGAAAAAATCTCATACTACAAATAGCTAAATTAAAAATAGAGAGTAATAAACCCATACGAGACATGGAACGTGAAAGAAAAATGTTACAGGAATTAATTATATTAGGACAAAAATATCAGTTAACACCTGAGTACATAACTCGATTATTTCAATTAATAATTGAAGAATCAGTATCAACTCAAAAAAAAATGTTAAAAAAATTTTGTGTTAATAATAAATTAACACCTACTAGTTTTGCTTTTTTAGGACCTAAAGGTTCTTATTCTCACATTGCAGCTTCTGAGTATGCACATCGAAATCTTCAAACATGTATTATACAAGAATGTACAACATTTAAAGAAGTTATTCTATCAGTTGAAAACAATGAATCAGATTATGCTGTTTTACCAATAGAAAATACTTGTTCTGGTTCTATTAATGAAGTTGTTAATTTATTGAAAAAAACTAATTTATTTATTATCGGTGAAATTAATATTTTCATCAATCACTGTTTACTTGCGATCAAAAATATTCCATTAAATCAAATTCAAACTGTATATAGTCATTCTCAACCATTCCAACAATGTAGTAATTTTATTAAAAAATTTCCAGAATGGAATATTAAATATACTACAAGTACAGCTGATGCAATGAAAAAAATTAATCAATATAATAATATATATAATGCAGCATTAGGAAGCGAAATAGGTAGCAAAATTTATGGACTAAAAATTTTATCAAAAAACTTAGCAAATCAAGAAAAAAACATCACAAGATTTATTTTACTGCATCGTAATTCTATTTCAATTTCTTCAAATATACCAACTAAAACAACATTAATATTCAGCACAGGACAAGAATCAGGTGCTCTTTCTGAAGTATTATTAATACTGAAAGAAAATAAATTAATTATGAAAAAACTTACTTCCCAAACAATTTATAAAAATCCATGGGAAGAGATGTTTTATATTGATATACAGGGGAATATATCTTCAGAATTAATGAAAAAAACTCTTAAAAAAATTGAACAAATTACTAAATTTACAAAGATTTTAGGATGTTATCCTATCGAAAATATTTTTCCAAAAGTTCCGTAAAATTTTTTATATAACAACATTTTCTTTAAGTATGTTTATACTTAATATATAAAAAATACAAAAATATTTTAAGATAATGATTAATATATTTATTATAAATTTTAATACGAGCCATAAATAATGTTCAATAATTTAACTCAACGTCTTTCACATAGTTTACGTAAAATTATAAACAAAGGTAGACTTACAGAAGATAATATTAAAGATACAATAAGAGAAGTACGAAAAGCATTATTAGAAGCAGATGTAACATTATCAGTAGTTCAAACATTTATAGACAACGTTAAAAAAAAAGCAATTGGTTATGAAATAAATAAAAGTTTAACTCCTGGTCAAGAATTTGTAAAAATAGTTAAGAATGAGTTAATAGTTTCAATGGGTGAAAAAAATAATTCTTTAAATCTATCTATTGCACCACCAGCCATCATATTATTCATAGGTTTGCAAGGAGTAGGTAAAACCACAAGTTTAGCAAAAATAGGGCAATGGATAAAAAATAAATACAAGAAAAAAATATTAATTGTATCAACTGATATTTATCGCGCAGCAGCTATTAAACAACTCCAAATATTATCTAAACAAATTGAAGTAGATTTTTTTGAATCCAGTACAAATGAAATACCTATAGAAATCACTAAAAAAGCAATACATCATGCACAAAAAAAATTATATGACGTTTTATTGATAGATACAGCAGGACGTTTGCATATTGATCAAAAAATGATGGATGAAATTAGTGCAATACAAACTTTATCAAATCCAATCGAAACATTATTAATAGTCGATTCAATGATGGGTCAAGATGCAGTAAATATGGCAAAAATATTTAATAAAAAATTATTTATATCTGGTATAGTATTAACTAAAACAGATAGTGATTCTAGAAGTGGAATTGCTTTATCTATGCGCTATATTACTGGAAAACCTATTAAATTTATAGGAACTGGAGAAAAACTAACATCATTAGAAATATTTCATCCTGAAAGAATTGCTAATAGAATATTAGGAATGAATGATGTAATATCTTTAATTGAAGATATTGAAGATAATGTTGACCAATCTCAAGTTCAAACACTTACAAAAAAAATAAAACAAGGTCATAATTTTAATTTAAATGACTTTCTCATACAAATTAAACAAATGCAAAAAATAGGAGGACTTAATTATTTTATTGATAAATTTTTTAAACAAAATTCATCATCTCAAAATATATCATTTTCAAATATGGATAAACATGCTTTAAATAAAGTAGAAGCTATAATATCTTCGATGACACCTAAGGAAAGATTACAACCAGTAATTATTAAAGGATCAAGAAAACGTAGAATTGCTTTAGGTTCTGGAACAAAAATACAGGATGTAAATAAACTCTTAAAAAATTTTGATGATATAAAAAGAATTATGAAAAAAATAAAAACTGGTGGAATATCAAAAATAATTAGAGGAATAAAAAATATACTTCCTAAAAAATTTTAATAAAATAATAAATGTTTTTTATATTAAAAAATAAATTATCTTTCTAATTCTAAAAAATTCAAAAAAGAAGAATAATATATGGTAAAAATTCGTTTAGCTCGATATGGAACAAAAAAACGTCCATTTTATAAAATGGTTGTAGCTGATAGTCGTTTTTCTAGAGATGGTCGTTTTATTGAACGTGTAGGATATTTCAATCCTATTGCTCAAGGCAAATCTCATTCAATAAAAATCAATTTAGATCGTATTCAATATTGGAAAAAACAAGGAGCTCAAATATCAAAAAGAACTCAAAAACTAATCCAATTATCTAGGAAAAAAGAGGAAATATTATAAATATAATTACAAATCAACCAATTCAACCATTGCTAATAGGAAAAGTCGGAAAATCTTATGGAATATTAGGATGGATTACTATTTTTTCTTTTACAGAAGAAAAATCAAAAATATTCGATTATTTACCGTGGTTTTTTGTAAAAAAAAAATAATAAAAATTCAACTTACAGACTGGAAACCATACAAGAATAATTTTATCGTGCATATAAAAGACATTTCTAATCGTTCTCTAGCTAGAGAATTAACTAATTCAGATATAATTATTAGCAAATACACTTTACCTACATTAAAAAAAAACGAATACTACTGGAATGATCTTATTAACTATAAAGTATTTAATACACATAAACATTACTTAGGAAAAGTAATCGATTTAATGCGTGCAAAAAATAACGATATATTAGTAGTAAAAAATACATTAAAAATATCTAAAAAAAATATATTTATTCCATTCATTGAACAAAAAATAATACGACAGATAAATTCTAACTATAAATTTATAACAGTCCAATGGGATTAAATTGTATCTTATAAATGAAAAACAAATATGATAAAACTTTAATATGGTTTAAAATTATTACTATTTTCCCAGAAATGTTTCGTGCAATTACTGATTACGGTATCACGAGTAGAGCAATTAAAAAAAAAATCATTGATATTAACTTTTTAAATCCTAGAAATTTTACTAAAAATAAATATAAATCTATAGATGACCGTCCTTATGGAGGAGGACCGGGTATGTTAATGAGCGCTGAACCATTATATCTATCTATTCAACATGCAAAATCTGAATTAAAAGACGCTACCGTCATTTATTTATCTCCTCAAGGAAAACTATTAAAACAAAACTATATACAAAAACTAATTAAGAAAAAAAAAATTATTTTTATATGTGGTAGATATGAAGGAATCGATCAACGAATTATTGATTATCAAGTAAATGAAGAATGGTCAATTGGCAATTATATACTTACTGGAGGAGAGTTAGCGGCTATGATTATGATAGATTCTATCTCTAGATTAATTCCAGGAGTAATAAAAACAAAAAAATCAATAGAACAAGATTCTTTTTCTAAAAATTTACTTGATTATCCTAATTATACTAGACCTAAAATAACTAATAATATTTCAGTTCCTGAAATATTATTATCAGGAAATCATAGTCAAATTCGTCTTTGGCGTTTAAAACAAGCACTAGGAAAAACATGGATTAAACGTCCTGATCTTTTAAAAAAACATATTTTAACTCAAGAAGAAGCAATATTATTAAATGAATTTAAAAAAAATTTCAACAAATAAAAACATTATTAATCACTTCAGTTGTTTTATTCAAAGGGAAATTCATGACAAATGTAATTGAAGAAATAGAAAAAAAACAATTAAAAAAAAATATACCTAACTTTAGGTCTGGAGATACTGTAGAAGTTAAAGTATGGGTTATTGAAGGATCGAAAAAACGTATACAGTCTTTTGAAGGAATAGTTATTGCAATAAAAAATCGTAATTTAAATTCTTCTTTTACTATACGCAAAATATCTAATGGAGAAGGTATCGAACGTGTTTTTCAAACACATTCTTATACTATTAATGAAATTATTATAAAAAGAAAAGGTTTAGTTAGAAAAGCAAAATTATATTATTTAAGAGCTCGAACTGGTAAATCTGCACGCATTAAAGAAAGACTTAATTAATATTAATCACACAAACTTTAATATGCAGTCATGACTTGATTCTTGACTGCATGATCTTTTTAATATACAAATAATAAAGATTTTTTATAAAATTACACTGTACCACCTATAGTTAAACTTTCTAATTTAATAGATGGTTGTCCTATTCCTACTGGAATATTTTGTCCATCTTTTCCACAAATTCCCATTCCCTGGTCCATTTTTAAATCATCACCAACCATTGATATCTTTTGCATTACCTCTAAACCAGATCCAATTAATGTAGTATTTTTAATTGGTGTAGAAATTTTACCTTTTTTTATTAAATAAGCTTCTGAAGTAGAAAAAACAAATTTTCCAGAAGTAATGTCAACTTGACCTCCAGAAAAATTTATAGCATATATTCCATAATCAACACTTTTAATAATATCATCTATTTTAGATTTTCCAGATAACATATAAGTATTAGTCATGCGTGGCATAGGTAAATATGAATAGGATTCACGACGTCCATTACCAGTAGATTGTGTTCCCATTAAACGAGCATTAAGTTTATCTTGCATATATTTTTTTAATATTCCATTTTTAATTAAAATATTATATTGTCCAGGAGTTCCTTCATCATCAATGGTTAATGAACCACGTTGATTTTTTATTGTCCCATCATCAATAATAGTACATAATTCTGATGCAACTTTTTTGCCAATCATGTTAGTAAAAACTGAAGTTCCTTTTCTATTAAAATCTCCCTCTAAACCATGACCTATTGCTTCATGTAATAAAACACCAGGCCATCCAGATCCTAAAACTACAGGAAAAGTTCCCGAAGGAGCTTCTTTTGAAGATAAGTTTAATAAAGCTATACGAACAGCTTCTCTAGACCAATAATCAATTCTATTTTCTTGTGATAAATTATCTTTATTTATAAAAAAATTATAGTCAGTACGACTACCCCCTCCACTTCGACCTCTCTCTCTTCTTCCATGATCTTCAACTAAAACACTAATTGAAAATTGTACTAAAGGTCTTATATCTGTCACTAAATCTCCATCAGTAGATGCTATTAATATTTCTTCATATGAACCAGTTAAATTAGCATTTACTTCTATAACACGACTATCGAAACTACGTGCTATATGATCTGCTCTATATAAAAAATCAATTTTTTCTCTAGAAGAAAAAATTTGTAAAGGATTAATAGGATTATAAAAAGGTTTTATTTTTTTTTGGGAAAACGTTTTTACTTTATTCTCACCTTTAACAAAAATAATACTACGGGCCATATTAGTGCTTTTTCTTAAAGAATCTATTGATATCTGATCTGCATATGCAAACCCTGTTGTTTCTCCTCGAATAGCTCTAACACCAACTCCTTGGTCTGAATGATAGTTTCCTTCTTTTATAATTCCATTTTCTAATGACCAAGATTCATAAAGATGAGATTGAAAATAAAGATCTCCATAATCTAATTTACGCATACAAAGTTCTTCTAAAGAAGCTAAAAGATCTTGTTGATTGATTTTATTAGCAGTTAATAAAGATTCAGAAACTAATTCAAATGTCATTTAAACTCACTTAATTTATAATAATTTTACTGAAGTTTATTATAAAAGATAAAATGTAAAATAAAAAATATTTTTTAAGAAAAAATATTATATAATATGTTTGTTTTTTTTAAAAAGTAATGATTTAAATTTAAAATAAAATCGTTAACCGAGATCAAATATGAAAAATATATTATTAATCAATGGACCTAATTTAAATCTTCTTGGAACACGTGAAACTGAAATTTATGGCACAGTGAATTTAACCGATTTATTAGATAATTTAAAAATAAAAGCTAAAGAGCTCAACATCTCTTTACATCATATACAGTCTAATGCAGAACATGTATTAATTGATAAAATTCATTCTTCAAGAAATCATATTGATTATATTATAATCAATCCTGCAGCATTTACTCATACTAGTATAGCTATAAGAGATGCGTTAATTTCAGTAAATATTCCTTTTATTGAAGTTCATATTTCAAATATTCATGCTAGAGAAGATTTTCGATCTCATTCCTGGTTATCTGATATTTCTAGTGGTGTAATTTGCGGACTTGGTTTAGATGGTTATTATTGGGCATTACAAACAATATCTAATAGGCTTCTAAATTTAAAAAATTTAACATAAAAATATTTTTTGCACTCTCTTAATTTTTTTTAAAATAGAAAGTGCAATAAAAAAATTAATTCATACCATATTTTTTTAATTTTTTGCGTAGTGTACTACGATTTATTCCCATCATCAAAGCTGCACGTGTTTGATTTCCTCGAGTGTGTTGCATAACCATATCTAATAATGGCTTTTCTAATTCAGCTAATGCTAATTCATATAAATTATTAACATACTTACCATTTAAATTTAACAAATAATATTTTAAAGATTGTTTAACTGATTCACGTAAAGGTTTTTTTATAATTCGATTTTGAGAATTTACACTTGATAAAACAAAAAATTCAGTGTTTATTGGTTCTTCTAACATAGTACTATCAACTCTTTATTTTTTAAATAATGTATAGTTTTAAAGAAAATAAATAAAATACATTTTTTGAATTTTTTATAATATGAATCATATGTTTTATTAAAAATAAATACAATAAATAAAAATATTTTGTTATGTATTTTGTAAATATACGAGAAGTTTTTTCATATCTTCAGGAAGAGAGACTGTCCAAGACATTAAATTTTGAGTAACAGGATGTACGAAAGAAATATGACTAGCATGTAATGCTTGACGAGGAAATGTATATATTTTATTTATATCTTCATTTTTTTTATAATTTATACCTCGTTCAATACCTTTATAACAAGGATCACCAACTAAAGGATGTTTAATATATAACATATGCACACGAATTTGATGTGTACGTCCTGTTTCTAATCGTATTGATATATGTGTATGATATTTAAAACGATTTATAATTTTATAATGAGTAATTGATGTTTTACCTAAAGAATGAACCATCATAGAAGTTCTTTTCATATGATGACGCATGATAGGTGCATTTATAATTCCACCTGATATCATATTACCTTTAACAATACCTTGATACTCTCGGGTAATTTTTCTCTTTTTTAATATTTTTAATAAATAATTATAAGCATAAATAGTCTTAGCAACCACCATCAATCCAGTGGTATCTTTATCTAAACGATGTACAATACCGGCACGAGGTAAATATTTAATATTTTTATAATGATATAATAGTGCATTTAAAATAGTTCCTGTATTATTACCAGAACCTGGATGAACAACTAAACCAGCAGGTTTATTAATAACTAATATATCATTATCTTCATAAATAATATTTAAAGGAATATTTTCAGGAAAGTTAAATTTAAGATCTTTTAAAATAGGATAAATAGTAATTATTTCTCCTACTGATATTTTTTTATCAGGTTGATTAACAATACTTTTATTCACTAAAACTTGATTAATAAGAATTAATTTTTTTAAATAAGATCGTGAATATTCTTTGAATAATTGAGCTAAAACTTTATCTAATCTTTTTCCTGAAAAAGAAATACAAGACACTATTGTACTCAATTCTATTTTTTTCAATAAAATAATCCTTATTATAAATTTTTTATACATATAAAAACGGAATCTTTAATTTTTATAAAATATGATATTCTATATTTTATGAAATAAAAATATTTTAATAAAAAATATTAATTTAATTATAAAAAATACACTAATGAAAAAAAAGAACAATATTATATGCATTTTTTTGATTCTATGCTTAAATTTAACAGTACGTTGCGAGTCATCTAATAATCAAGTTTTTATAAAAGCACATCATTTTTATGAAATAGCTAGAGAGAAATTAAAAGAAAAAAATTTTAATGACGCAATATACATATTAGAGAAAATGAAAAAAAGGAATATTTACAATGATATCAATGACAAAATTCAGATAAATTTAATTTATGCTTACTATAAAAATTTAGATTTCAATATAGCAAAAAAAAATATAGAAGATTTTATAAAAATTTATCCGAACCATCCAAATATAGATTATATTATATATATAAAATGTTTAATTGATATATCTATGGATAAAAATATATTTTTTAAAAATTCATCTATAAATTATTATAAAAATGACCCTCATTATGCAAAAATTGCATTTTTTCAATTGAAAAATTTCATTTTAAAATATCCAAAAAGTCTTTATATAACTAACGCTAAAAAAAAATTAGTATATTTAAAATACCGTTTATCAGAACATGATTTAAAAATATTAGAATTCTATTTTTTTAATCAAAAATATATAGCTGTTATTAATCGAGGAGAAGAAATAATTCAAAAATATTCAGACATGCCAGCTACACGAAAAGCTCTTATATATATGAAGAAATCTTATCTTAAATTAAAAATTTTTAATACAGCTAAAAAAATATCAAAAATCATTTCATTAAATAAAATTTAGAAAAGTTTATATTAAATATAAATAATTAATTTTAATATTAAAATATGAACGGATAAAAAATTTAATAAATCCTATTTTAAAAATATTTTATATAATTAAAATGTTTATTATTTCAATTAATAAGAATAATGATGAATAAAACCACTAATAAAATACGTCAAGATTTTTTAAATTTTTTTGAAAAAAAAGGGCATGTAATTATTCCTAGTAGTTCTTTAGTTCCATATGATGATTCTACATTATTATTTACAAATGCAGGAATGAATCAGTTTAAAGACATTTTTTTAGGTCAAAAAAAAAGTGATTACCCTTGTGTAGCTACTGTTCAACGTTGTTTAAGAACTGGAGGAAAACATAATGATTTAGAAAATGTGGGATATACTTCAAAACATCATACATTTTTTGAAATGCTTGGAAATTTTAGTTTTGGTAATTATTTCAAAAAAGAAGCTATTGAATATTCTTGGGAACTATTAACATCAAAAAAATGGTTTAATATACCAAAAAATAAGTTATGGATCTCAGTATATCACGATGATGATGAAACGTATAAGATATGGAAAAATGTCATTCAAGTACCTTCTCAACATATTATTAGAATTGGTGATAAAAATAACTTAAAATATAATTCTGAAAATTTTTGGCAAATGGGCGACACAGGACCATGCGGTCCTTGTACTGAAATATTTTACGATTATAGTAATAATAGTGATTTAGATGATTCATTAGAATTTTTAGAAAATAAAAATGATCGTTTTATCGAAATTTGGAATATTGTTTTTATAGAATTCAACCGTATTTCAAAAACAAAAATCATTCCTTTAGAAAATAAATGCATAGATACAGGTATGGGTTTGGAAAGAATATCTGCTGTTTTACAAAACGTTCATTCTAATTATGATATTGATATATTTCAAATATTAATAAAAAATATAGCTAAATTTACTAAAATAAAAGATTTAAATCATGCTTCTCTAAAAATTATAGCAGATCATATTAGATCCTGCACATACATTATAGCAGATGATATTATCCCATCAAATGAACATCGAGGTTATGTTTTAAGAAGAATTATTAGACGAGCATTAAGACATGGTCACAAAATTGGAATTAAAGAAAAATTTTTTTATAAGCTGGTTTCTAATGTTATTGAAATAATGGGTAAAAGCGGTAATGTTTTAAAACAAAAACAAGAAAAAATAGAAGAAATATTAAAAACAGAAGAAATACAGTTTTCTCATACTCTTGATAAAGGTCTTAAAATATTAAATTTAGAAATACAAAAAACACATAGTAATGTACTATCTGGAAAAACCGTCTTTTATCTTTATGATACTTTTGGATTTCCAGTTGATTTGACAGCTGACGTATGTCGTGAAAAAAATATTAAAATAGATTATAAAAACTATGAGTTATGTAAAGAAAATCAAAAAGAACAATCTAATTTTAATAAAAAGTTTTATAAAAACTATAATGACTATATTATAGTAAATGATATATGTACTTTTCAAGGTTATAAAAAAAATAAAGTAAAATCATTAGTAAAATATATTTTTGTAAAAAACAATTTAGTTTCAGAACTTAAAACTAATGAAAATGGAATCATTTTTCTTGATACAACATGTTTTTATGCAGAATCAGGAGGACAAATAGGTGATAAAGGTGAACTTTATAACGAAAAATCATGTTTTATAGTAAAAAATACTAAAAAATATGGGAAAACAATAGGACATATCGGAAAATTAATTACAGGTACAATTTTAGTCAACGAATATATTTATAGTAAAATTGATGAAGATCATAGACATTCTATTGAGCTAAATCATTCAGCAACGCATTTACTACATGCTGCATTACAAAAAATTTTAGGGCAAAATGTTAATCAAAAGGGATCTTTAGTTACTGATACACATTTAAGATTTGATTTTTCATATACAAATTCTATACAGCTAACTCAGATACAAAAAATCGAATATATGATCAATCTGAATATTCGCAAAAATATTCTCATTAAAACAAAAGAATTAAAATTAGAAGAAGCTAAAAAAAAGAAAGCAATCGCTTTATTTGATAATCAATATAAATCTATAGTACGAGTAGTATTTATAGATAACTTTTCTATAGAACTATGTGGTGGAACACATACTACAAGAACTGGAGATATTGGACTTTTTAAAATTATTTCTCAATCAAGTATAGCATCCGGAATCAAAAGAATTGAAGCGGTAACTGGACAAAAAGCAATAGATTATTTACATCAAAAAGATAATTATATAGAAGACATATCTCTTTCTTTGAATTGTAATCATTCTCATATTAAAGAGAAATTAAAAAAATTAATGATAACAATAACAAATTTAGAAAAAAAAATCATCCAATTTCAAAAAAAAGAAAATAAATATTACATAAAACAATTAATTAAAAACGCTAGTTATATATATGAAATCAAATTTATTGAAAACATCTTTTATAACTATGAACATAAATTAATGAGAGAAATAGTTGATCAATTAAAAAAAGAACTAAAAACTACAATAATTATATTAATAAATGTTAAAAATCATTGTTTTACTGTTATTGTTGGAGTTACAAAAAATTTAATCAATAATATAACAGCAACAAAAATAATGGATATTCTTATGAAAGAAACTAATGGAAAAGGCGGTGGAAAAAAAGAGATTGCTGAAGGAGGAGGTGTTGATACAAAAAAACTATCTATAGTTTTAAAAAATGTTAAATCATGGATTTTTAAAAATTTCAAAAATAATAAATACTTATAATTCATACATTATATATTAATATGAAAATCAAATATTTATTTAAAATATATTATTAAAAAATTTTATGGTCTACGTTTAACCCTGTATAATTCATAACGCCAGAAACTGGAAAGGATAAATTCTTTTAATATTTTAAGGAGAAAATAATGCTTATTCTAACTCGTCGAGTTGGCGAAACGTTAATAATTGGCGACGAAATAACTGTAACAGTACTAGGAGTTAAAGGTAACCAAGTTCGTATTGGTGTAAATGCCCCTAAAGAAGTTTCGGTACATCGTGAAGAAATATATCAACGTATTCAAGCAGAAAAACAACAAAAAAAAAATTAATAATCAACGTTGCATCTTACTAATTTTAAGTAAGATGCAATTTTTATATTTATTTCATAAGTAAATAATAACAAATAGATATCTTATATAAAATATATTTGACTTATATAGAAAAAAAAGTACAATAAAAGTAGAAAAAAAATTTTCTACAACAGTACTACTACAACGGTACTATTAGGTGAGATGGCCGAGAGGATGAAGGCGCTCCCCTGCTAAGGGAGTATGCAGAAAACATCTGCATCGAGGGTTCGAATCCCTCTCTCACCGCCATCATTTAATTTTTTAAAATTGCATCCGTAGCTCAGTTGGATAGAGTACTCGGCTACGAACCGAGCGGTCGGAGGTTCGAATCCTTCCGGATGCAAAATAAAAAAATCAAAAAACCTTTTTTAAAAACATACATAATATGTATGACATTCAAAAAAAAATATAAAAAACAATCTAATATTTTATATATTATATCGGGAGACAAAATTGATACAAGACATCTCCAAAAAAATTACTTGGTTAAAAGAACATCCAGAAATATTTAAAGGTATTGCACGAGGAATCGAACGTGAAACTTTAAGAATTCAAAAAAATGGAAATTTTTCTGAAAGTAGACATCCATTTTTAATTGGATCACCTTTAACTCATCAATGGATTACAACTGATTTTTCTGAAAATTTATTAGAATTTGTTACACCTGTTAGTAATAATATAGATTATTTATTGTCTTTTTTAAAAGATCTTCATTCTTTCGTAGCATCTAAAACATTAAATGAACGTATGTGGCCTTTTAGCATACCATATTTTTATAATGAAAATACAAAAATTAAAATAGCTGAATACGGAACTTCAAATATTGGAAAAATAAAAACTACTTATCGTACAGGATTAAAATATCGTTATGGTGATCTTGTCAACACAATATCAGGTGTACATTATAATTTTTCATTACCTTTAAAATTCTGGAAGTATTGGAAAAAACAAAAAAATCAGAATAATAAAGATTATGTTTCATCAGGTTATTTAAGTTTAATTAGGAATTATTATAGATTTGGATGGATTATTCCTTATTTGTTTGGAGCATCACCAGCAATATCATCATATTTCTTAAAAAATAAAAATAAAAAATATCAATTTAAAAAAAATAAAGAAAGTATATTTTATTTACCATGGTCTACTTCTTTAAGAATTAGTGATATTGGATATACTAATACTAAAATTATAGATTTAAATATTTTATTTAATGATTTGAATTCTTATATTCAAGCATTAAAAAATGCTATAGAAACACCATCAGAAAAATTTATAAATATAGGATTGAAAAATATAAAAGGTGAATTTCAACAGTTAAATACTAATATTCTACAAATGGAAAATGAACTCTATACACAAATAAGACCAAAAAGTAAAACTAAGAATGGTGAATCTCTTGTAGAAGCTCTCAAAAAAAGAGGAATTGAATATGTAGAAATACGTTCTTTAGACATCAATCCTTTTTCATCTATTGGTATTAGTAAAAATCAAATATTATTATTAGATTTATTTTTAATTTGGTGTGCTTTAATTGATTCACCAAAAATGAATAAAACAGACTTTTTACTAACAAAAAAAAATTGGGAAAAAATAATTTTTGAAGGAAGAAAACCTAATCAAACTATTTATATTAATAATCAAAAAGAAACAAAAACATTAGTTGAAATAAGCGAAATTATATTTAAAGATTTAAATCAAATTGCATCTATACTTGATTATAATGAGAACAATATATTATATCAAAAAGCATGTAAAGAAATAATGTTATATTTTAAAAATCCAGAATTAACTTATTCTGCTAGGTTTTTAAAATATTTTATTAATATAGGTGTTAAAAAAACAGGTTTAAATTGGGCTAATAAATATCATGAACAATTTATTAATAGATCTTATTTGAATAATCATAAAAATATTTTAGAAAAAGAAGTTATACTTTCTCATAACAAACAAAAAGAAATAGAAGAATCAGATATATTATCTTTTGAAGACTATATAAAAAATAAAAAAATTTTCCCATGCTAGTAAACATGGGATATATGACAATATCAATATATTTATTCATATATTCAATCTTCTTAACTATTTTGATAAAAATATTTTAAAAATTTAAATAGATATTAAAAAATTAATAATTTTATTGAGATAATAAATTTATTTTATCAACTTTTTCCCATGGAAATTCTTCTCTACCAAAATGACCATAAACTGCTGTATTCAGATAAATAGGTTGAAGTAGATCAAGCATTTTTATAATTCCATATGGACGCAAATCAAAAATCTTACGAATTAAAGAAATTAAAGAAGCATTACTTATTTTTCCAGTATTAAAGGTATCTATCATAATAGAAGTTGGTTCTGCTATTCCAATTGCATAAGAGAGCTGAATCTCACAACGATCAGCTAAACCTGCCGCTACAATATTCTTAGCAACATATCTTGCAGCATAGGCTGCAGAACGATCTACTTTTGAAGGGTCCTTTCCAGAAAAAGCACCTCCTCCATGTCTAGACATACCACCATAAGTATCAACAATAATTTTACGACCAGTTAAACCACAATCACCCATAGGTCCTCCTATAACAAATCTACCGGTAGGGTTGATAAAAAATTTTGTATTTTTTGTTAACCATTTATTTGGTAATACTGGCTTTATAATTTCTTCCATAATCGCTTCTTTTAAAATAATTTGACTAATATTTTCTACATGTTGTGTAGAAAAAACTACAGTATCGATTCCTACTATATTTCCATTTTTGTATTTAAATGTTACTTGACTTTTAGCATCTGGTCTAAGCCATGATAAAATATTTTTTTTTCTTAATTCAGATTGTTTTTTCATTAGAAGATGAGCATAAGTAATAGGTGCTGGCATTAAAACTTCAGTTTCATTCGTAGCATAACCAAATATAATTCCTTGATCACCAGCTCCTTGTTCTAAAAAATTAATATTTTCTATACCTTGATTGATATCTGGTGATTGTTTACCTATAGCACTTAAAACAGCACAAGAATTAGCATCAAATCCTACATCAGAATTAATATAACCAATATTATTAATAGTATTTCTAGCAATCTCTTCAACATCAACCCATGCAGTTGTTGTAATTTCACCTCCAATTAACACCATACCTGTTTTTACGTAAGTTTCACAGGCAACACGTGCCTTTATATCTTGTTTAAGTATTGCATCAAGCAAAGCATCAGAAATTTGATCAGCAATTTTATCTGGATGACCTTCTGAAACAGATTCAGATGTAAAAAAATATTCATTCATTTTATATCTACCTTATTTTTAAAAATTTTATTGCGATATTGTTAAACAATAAAATACTTAATATTAAATATATTAAGATTTATATATTTTTTAAAGTATATTAAAATATTAATTACAATATGTCTTTCAAAACACTAAGAGACTTTATTTTAAACAAATAAAATATAGATATATTTGTTATATATTAAATAAAATATATCATATATAAAAAATGATTTTTTAAAATAGATAAAATCAAAATGATAAAAAAAATATTTGTTCTAATTAGTATGTTTTTTTTTTATGTTTAAATAAAAACAACGACTTTAAGAAAAGTAATATACATGATTTCTATCAAGCAAAACTTATAGCAATTAAAATTCATCAACATGCACCAGGATCTTTTTATTGTGGATGTAAAATTATTTGGAAGCAAAAAAAAGGGATTCCTAATTTAGCGTCTTGTGGATATAAAATTCGAAAAAATAAAATTCGTGCGACAAGAATTGAATGGGAACATGTAGTACCAGCATGGCAATTTGGACATCAAAAAAAATGCTGGAAAAAAGGAGGGCGTAAAAAATGTATTGCAACAGATGTTATATACAAATATATTGAATCTGATATTCATAATTTACAACCAGCTATTGGAGAAATAAATGGAGATCGTTCAAATTTTATGTATAGTGAATTAAATAATAAATTACCTCAATACGGACAATGTAATATAAAAATAGATTTCAAAAAAAGATTAATTGAACCACCTGAAAGATCTCGTGGAGCTATAGCACGAACTTATTTCTATATGAGTAAAAAATATAAAATTATTTTATCTTTAAAACAAAAAAAATTATTTAAAATATGGGATAATAAATTTCCTGTAACAAAATGGGAATGTGAAAGAGAAAAATTAATATTTCATGCACAAGGTTATCATAATAATTATATTTATAACAAATGTATAAAAAAATAACAATATGAAAAAAAATATTCCACGTATTTATATTCAAAATGAATTAAAGATTCATCAAGTTTTATCTTTATCAAAAGATCATATTCATTACATTAAAACAGTTTTAAGAATGAATATTCAAGATATAATAGAGATATTTAACAATACTAATTCTATTTTTTTTGCTAAAATTATATATCTTTCTAAAAAGATAATTAAAATTAAAATTTTTGAACATCAATTTAAAAATATTGAATCTCCTCTTTATATTCATTTAGGACAAGTGATTTCTAAAAATGATAAAATGAATTTTACTATTCAAAAATCAATTGAAATGGGTGTTAATATTATCACACCATTATTTTTTAAAAGTACGAATACTCAAAAAAATATGATTGACGTTTCTCATAAGATAGAGCATTGGAAAAAAATAATTATTTCTGCATGTCAACAATGTCATCGTAATATTATTCCAATGATTCAAAATGCACAAGATATCTTTTCATGGTGTCAGAATAATACAGACAATAGTATAAACATTATTTTTCATCCACAATCTACTTTGACACTTAATGATTTACCACCATGTGTAAAATACGTTAGAATAATTATTGGTTCTGAAAAAGGTTTTTCAAAAAATGAAATTTTTAAAATTATTAAGTATGGATTTCTACCAATAAAATTAGGTCCGAGAATTTTAAGAACAGAAACGGCTGCTATTGTAGCCATTACAGCATTACAAATAAAATTTGGTGATTTTTAAAAATATCTTAAATATATATAAATATATATTTTAGTATTTCAATATTTCAATATTTCATGATCCAAAAAAAGATATCTGATCAGGAGTTAAAATAACAGGTAATGAAATATCCCAGTATTGTTTAGGTATATTATGAACTAATTGAAAATTATAAGCAAAACCTACTGGTAAAATATTTTTTTTTCTCCAATCTTTTAAACAAATATCATAAAAACCACCACCCATACCTAATCTAGCACCTGTCTTATCAAAAGCTACTAATGGTACTATTATGACATCTAAATCAGATGTTGAAATAATATCTTGAGTATGAAAATAAGGCTCAAATATTTTATATTGATTACAATATAAAATAGACTTAGAAGTAAAATGAGCAAATAATAACGTTTTATTATGAACTGAATTTATTATAGGAAGAAAAACTTTTTGATTATTTAACCATAACTTTAAAATAAAAGGATATGTATTTATTTCTCCATCAAAAGGTAAAAAAACAGCTATATTTTTAGCTTTACGAATCAATGTATAATTACATGCTAAATGAGAAATTTGTATAGATGCATTATATTGTTGTTTTACTGTCAAAGATTGACGCATATAGCGCATATATTGACGAATATTTTTGCGGTGTTTTAAAATTTTTGATAACATAGCATGTATATATATATATTAAAAAAATCATTTTATTTTTTTAATAGTTTTTATTCCTGTTTTTGTTCCAATTAAAACGGTATCTGCACCTCTAGAAGCAAATAAACCTACTGTGACCACTCCAGGTAAAGCATTTATTTTTTTTTCCATTAATATAGGATCTTTTATACATAAATTATATACATCTATGATTATATTACCATTATCAGTAATTACATTTTTCCGGTATTTCGGTTTTCCTCCAATTTTTATCATTTCTTTTGAAACATAAGATATTGCCATAGGAATAATTTCAATAGGTAACGGAAAGTTTCCTAAAACATCTACTTTTTTTGATTTATCAACAATACAAATAAAGTTTTGCGCCATTGCAGCAATAATTTTTTCTCTAGTTAAAGCTGCACCTCCACCTTTAATCATTTGTAAATGATGATTTATTTCATCCGCACTATCAATATAAAGAGCTATAGAACTAAAATGTTTTAAATTAAATACTTGTATTCCTTGTTCTTTTAATAAAGCAGTTGAACTATTAGAACTAGATACTGTTCCACATATCAAATTTTTTATTGTACTTAAAGCTTTAATAAAATAAAAAATTGTTGTACCAGTTCCAACTCCAACAATAGAACCAGGATAAATATAATCCAGTGCAGCCCATGCTGCCTGTTTTTTTAATTGATTTAAATTCATAATATAAAAAATTATTTTATTTTAACATGGTACTTATTCAATAGAATAAATAATATATTTTTGATCTAGTTTGGGTAAATATTTAATATATGAAATTAGTATTTTTAAATAATAATGTTATATTCTTTATTTAATAAATATTATTTATATTAGGCAGTTAATAGAAAAAGATATTGTTTAGAATGGCTGGGGTACCTGGATTCGAACCAGGGATGCCGGTATCAAAAACCGGTGCCTTAACCACTTGGCTATACCCCATAATTTTAATACATATTGAAAATATATTTAGTAGTTATACGGGAGGCGAGACTTGAACTCGCATACCTTTCGGCGCCAGAACCTAAATCTGGTGCGTCTACCAATTTCGCCACTCCCGCTAAAAAATAGTAGCTACGATGGGAATTGAACCCATGACCCCAGCGTTATGAGTGCTGTGCTCTAACCGACTGAGCTACGTAGCCTAATAAAAAATTTATTAATTTATTAATAATGCTATTATTTTATAATATATCAATTAAATAATCAATAAAAATTATATTAAAAAACATCATACATATTATATTTTTTAAAAATATATATATAAATTAATAAGAGAAATAAAATGGATAAAAAAATTCAAAAATATAATAATTTTATTTGTGAAATTATAAATCAAGATTTTATAAAAAATAAAGATTTATTATTTCATACTCGATTTCCACCTGAACCAAACGGCTATCTTCATATTGGTCATGCTAAATCAATATGTTTAAATTTTGAATTAGCTAAAATATATAAAGGAAAATGTAATCTTAGATTTGATGATACTAATCCACTAAAAGAAAATATTAAATATATTAATGCTATTCAATATGATATTCATTGGTTAGGTTATAATTATGATAATACTTGTTATTCTTCTCAATATTTTTCAAAGTTATATCAGTATGCAAAAGAATTAATTAAGAAAGGACTAGCTTATGTAGATCAATTAACAAAAGAACAAATACGTGAGTATAGAGGTAGTCTAAAACAACCAGGACGAAATAGTCCATATAGAAATAGAACAATTAAAGAAAATATGCAACTTTTTTCAAAAATGAAAAAAGGAGAGTTTCATGAAGGAGAAGCATGCTTACGTGCTAAAATTGATATGAATTCTTCCTTTATTATTATGCGTGATCCTGTTTTATATCGCATTATTTTTTCTGAACATCATCAAACTAAAAAAAAATGGTGCATATATCCTATGTATGATTTTGCTCATTGCTTATCTGATTCTATCGAAGGAATTACACATTCATTATGCACATTAGAATTTCAAGATAATAAATGTTTATATAATTGGATTTTAAAAAATACAAGCGTTACACAATATCCTCAACAATATGAATTTTCTCGATTAAATTTAGAATTTTCACTCTTATCTAAAAGAAAAATAAAAATACTAATTGAGAAAAATATCATTAAAGGCTGGAATGATCCTCGTATATCTACACTATCTGGATTAAGAAGAAGAGGATATACACCATCTTCTATTAAAGAATTTTGTCATAAAATCGGTATTACTAAACAAAATAATTTAATAGAATTTTCGATGTTAGAACATTGTATTAGAACTGAAATGAATAAAACAGCAATACGTACTATGGCAGTATTAGAACCAATTAAAATATTTTTATACAATCTAGATGAAAATTATGAAGAAAAATTAATAATTCCAAACCATCCTAATAATCCTGAATTAGGTACTCATGAAATTATTTTTACTAATATTATATATATTGAACGTTCTGATTTTAAAGAAAAGTATGATAAAAAATATAAAAGATTGAAAATTGGGGAAGAAATACGTTTAAGATATGCTTATGTAATAAAAGCAGAAAAAATAGATAAAGATGAATATGATAATATTATTAGTATAATATGTTATTGTGATATAACAACTTTAGGAAGAAAACCAAAAAATAAAAAAAATCCTTCAGTTATACATTGGATTGCAATAAAAAATTCATTTCCAGCAGAATTTAGATTGTATCATCAACTATTCAAAATAAAAAACCCCGAGCAAACAGAAGACTTTCTATCTTATATTAATCCAGATTCACTAGTAATAAAAAAAGGATTTATTGAGAAAAATATAGCAAAAAAAATTCAGAAAGAAATGCATATTAAAAATAAAAAAATATTTTTTCAATTTGAAAGAGTTGGATATTTCTGTCTAGATAATATAGATTCTAAAAAAAATAAACTAATATTCAATCGAACTGTTCATTTACGCGACTCGTGGAATTTAAAAAAATAAATTAAAATAAAAAACATTACTAATAAGTATCAGTATATAATCTTACTTATATTTTATAAAAAAAATCAAGTGATAAATATAGATACATATCTATCAAAATTATTTTGATATTTTTTAAATTTTATTAACTCTAATAATATAAAAATTTTTCTATTAATCTATATATTCAAATATAATAAATAAAATTTTTAAATTAAATACTTATTCATCTTAACTAATATTTTTATATTTAGCATGACTAAAAATTATATTTTTATCACTGGTGGAGTAGTTTCATCTTTAGGAAAAGGAATTGCAGCTGCTTCATTAGGTGCAATATTAAAAGCGCGTAACTTAAAAGTAACAATAATTAAATTAGATCCATATATTAATGTAGATCCTGGAACGATGAGTCCTACTCAACATGGAGAAGTATTTGTTACTGAAGATGGAGCTGAAACAGATTTAGATTTAGGTCACTACGAACGATTCATTCATACTAAAATGACATGTTTAAATAATTTTACTACAGGAAGTATTTATTCTCAAGTATTACAAAAAGAAAGAAGAGGTGATTATTTAGGTGCAACAATTCAAGTCATACCTCATATCACTAACGCTATTAAAGAAAGAATTATTTTATGTTCCAAAAATAATAATATTATTCTTGTAGAAATAGGTGGGACTGTTGGAGATATTGAATCTCTACCATTTTTAGAAGCAATTCGTCAAATGGCAGTTGATATTGGCCGTAAGAATGTTATATATATACATTTAACACTAGTTCCCTATATTTCTACAGCAGGTGAAATTAAAACTAAACCTACTCAACATTCAGTAAAACAACTTCTTTCAATAGGTATACAACCAGATATTTTAATATGTCGATCTGAACAAACTGTTCCTCTTAATGAAAGAAAAAAAATTGCATTATTTTGTAACGTACCAGTTAATGCTGTAATATCTTTAAAAGACGTTGATTCAATATATAAAATTCCAAAATTATTAAAAAATCAAAAATTAGATAATTATATATGTGAATATTTTCAATTAAATGCTCCTGAAGCTGATTTAAAAGAATGGGAAAAAGTAATTAATGCAGAAAAAAGCTCTAATAAAACAATTGTTATTGGAATTATTGGAAAATATATTAAATTACCTGATGCCTATAAATCTGTAATAGAAGCTCTTAAACACGCAGGTTTAAAAAATAAAATAAAAGTAAATATAAAATTAATTAATTCACAAAATATAAAAAATAAAAATGTTAGACAACTTAAAAAACTTAATGGCATTTTAATACCTGGTGGTTTTGGAGATCGTGGTATTGTCGGGAAATTATTATCTATACAATACGCACGAGAAAATAATATTCCATATTTTGGTATTTGTTTAGGAATGCAAATAGCAATTATAGAATTCGCACAAAATGTAGTAGGAATTAAAGAAGCCAATTCAACAGAATTTGATCCTGAATGTAAATATCCTGTTATAGATTTAATAAATAATCAAAACATACATACATGTACAAAGTATACAAAAAAAAATAATAACATTGATTTAGGTGGTACTATGAAACTAGGCAGTCAACCCTGTAAATTAAGCATTAATAGTTTGTCTAGAAAACTATATAATAAAGATATTATCATAGAAAGACACAGACATCGATATGAAGTAAATAATATTTTATTAAAAAAAATAGAAACAGCTGGATTAAAAGTAACTGGGCGCTCTCAAAATAATAATGTAGCCGAAATAATTGAAATCTCTAATCATCCATGGTTTTTAGCATGTCAATTTCATCCTGAATTTACTTCTACACCACGAGATGGGCATCCATTATTTATAGATTTTATAAAATCAGCAGGAAAAAATAAAAAAAATTAATATAATTACATCAAAAAATATTTTTAAAATATATTGAGGAAAAAATGTCTAGAATTATTAAAGTTGTAGCTCGAGAAATAATAGATTCTCGAGGTAATCCTACTGTAGAATCTGAAGTTCATTTAGAAGGCGGATTTATCGGAATAGCTTCTTCTCCTTCTGGTGCATCTACAGGTTCTTTAGAAGCACTAGAATTAAGAGATGAAGATCTAAATAGATTTACAGGGAAAGGAGTAAAAAAAGCAGTAAGATTAATTAATGAAAAAATATTTAGTGCATTAAAAAATAAAAATGCTAAAAATCAAAAAAATATTGATTATACTATGATTGATTTAGACGGTACAATTAATAAATCTCAATTAGGTGCTAATGCTATTTTATCTGTATCTTTAGCTGTTGCAAAAGCAGCTGCTTTATGTAAAAAAATACCTTTTTATGAACATATAGCAGAAATCAATAATACAAAAGGTGTATTTTCTATGCCTCTTCCTATGATAAACATTATCAATGGTGGAAAACATTCTAATAATAATATTGACATTCAAGAATTTATGATTCAACCGGTGAGTGCAAAGAATATAAAAGAAGCTATACGTATGGGATGTGAAGTATTTCATGCATTAGGTCAGCTACTAAAAGAAAAAGGTATGAGTACAGCAGTAGGAGATGAAGGTGGATATGCACCAAACTTAAAATCTAATGAAGAAGCTTTAGATGTCATTCAAGATGCTATACATAAATATACTAAATATAAATTAGGTGAAGATATACGATTTGCTATAGATTGTGCTGCATCTGAATTATACAATAAAGAAGAAAAAAAATATCAATTAAAAGGAGAGAAAAGTCAATTTTCTTCAAAAGAATTTACTCATTATCTAGAAAAATTATCTAATAAATATCCTATTATATCTATTGAAGATGGACAAGATGAATCTGATTGGGAAGGTTTTTTATATCAAACAAATATTTTAGGAAATAAACTACAATTAGTAGGAGATGATTTATTTGTTACTAATACAAAAATTTTTAAAAAAGGTATTCAAAAAGGTATTGCAAATTCTATATTAATCAAGTTAAATCAAATAGGCACGTTAACAGAAACACTTGAAGCTATAAAAATGGCAAAAGAATCAAATTATAATGTAATAATCTCTCATCGATCAGGTGAAACAGAAGATACTTCTATATCAGATTTATCAGTAGGTACATCATCAGGACAAATAAAAACTGGTTCTATGAGTCGTTCTGATCGAACATCAAAATATAATCAATTAATAAGAATAGAAGAAAATTTAGGTACAAAAAATGCACCTTTTCAAGGATTACAATCAATTAAATTAACACTTTAATTATATAAAATGTAAAAAAAAGAATCAGGTATTTTATAACATATGCCTGTTTCTTACTTCTAAAAAATTAATACTCTAAAAAAATAAAAACGGAAAGATATGAATTATCCAATTAATGAAATATTTCAAACAATACAAGGCGAAGGTTACTATACTGGAACGCCATCAATTTTTATCCGATTACAAGGTTGTCCTGTCCGTTGTCAATGGTGCGATACTAAATATACATGGACATGCTCAAATAATAATCAAATTTCTTATGAAGAACTAGTTAAAAAAAAAATATCTGATCAAACATGGAGTTATATTAATGCTATACAAATTCTTGAGAATATTAAAAAAAAAGAATGGACGGCTAAACATGTAGTAATTACTGGTGGAGAACCTTGTATATATAATTTATTGTATCTTACTACAGAATTAGAAAAACAAGGATTTAAATGTCAAATAGAAACTAGCGGTACCAAAATAATAAAATGTTCTTCAAATACATGGGTCACTGTTTCCCCTAAACAACATCAAAATACATTACCCGCATCAATATTACGTTCTGATGAAATAAAATATCCGATTTTAAAACAAGAAGATTTATTTTATTTAGAGAAAATGCTATCCATGGTTAAAAATAAAAAATGTCGAGTTTTTTTACAACCTATCAGTCAAAATCAAGAAGCATTAAAAATATGTATAAAAAATTGTATAATAAAAAATTGGCGACTATCAATACAGTTACATAAATATATCTTAATAAAATAAGATATTAATCTTCTCAGTTATTTTTTTTATTACCACCTTTATAAATACAACCTGATGTACAAGTTTCTTGAATCACTATAGTGCTTAAGAGAGGTAAATTAGGTTTTAAACGAATCCAAATCCATTTAGCTAAATTTTCACTAGTAGGGTTTTCTAAACCAGATATATCATTTAAAAAATGATGATCTAACTGTTCATAAATAGGTTGGAATATTAATTTTATATCAGCATAATCCATTATCCATCCAGTTTTATTTTCAATTTCACCTTCTATTTCCAAACGAATTAAAAAAGAATGACCATGTAGTCGTCTACATTTATGTTCTTTAGGAACGTACGGTAAATAATGTGCAGCTTCTAAAGAAAAATTTTTAAAGATAATAGTTTTCATATATGTATAAAAAATATATAATTTTATGTTAAAAAAATGTAATAATTATTTATTTATACCATTTTTAGACAACAAATTCAATGGATTTATAGATTTACCTCTATAACGAACTTCAAAATAAAGTTTTGCTATTTTTGTATCAGATAAACCCATAGTAGCAATTTTTTGATTAACATATACCATTTCTTTTTGTTTGACGAAAATTAAATTATTAAATGCATAAATACTAAGATAATTGTTTTTATGTTTTAGGATAATTAATCGACCATATTTTTTAAATTCATTAGTAATAAACATTACTCTTCCAGTAGCTGCAGCAAAAACAGGTTGATCTTTAACACCAAAAAATTCTATTTCTTTATTATTTGATTTATCATGATACTCATATTGAATATTTTTACTCTTAATAGGCCAATTCCAATATTCAGAAGAGTCAAAAGATTTCTTATTTGAAAAAAAATAGTTTTTTTTAATCTCGTTATTATAAAAAAAACATATTTGACTCGTTTTATATTGTATATGATTTTTAAAAAATTTTGACCATTTAAATGTTTGATTTAACATTACTTCACAAGAAGTGTATTTTTTATTATTGTTATTAAAAGTTAAAATAAAACAATTATTTTTATTTTTATCTATTAAAAAATCTCCTATCCATATTTTTTGACCTACTATAATTTTATAAGGTTTATTAATAAAATTAAATTTAGATAATTCATAATAATTATGACCATATTTTTTAGCAATAGAATAAAGAGTATCTTTTGATTTAACAATATAAAATATTTTAAATCGATTTTTTTTAAAAATACCAATAAAATTATTATTACTAATATTAAATGTATATTGCTTTATATTTTTTTTTTTTTTTTTGATTGTAAAAATGAAAAGCATTCGTTTTTTTTTAAAAAAAATAATTTTTCTTTACTTTTTTCATATAAATCAATATTCCAATAATCTTTGTTTTTTATCAAAACTGTCTTATTACTATTCTGAGAAGATAAAACAAAAGAATACTTACAATAAAAAAAAGATATAAACATAAAAAAAAATAATTTATATAAAAAAATTTTTAATAACATTATTTTTCCATTTTTTCAAAAAAGAAATTCATTTTATATTTTTTGTGTAAGAATTACGGCAGATTGACAAGCAATTCCTTCTTTTCTTCCAATACATCCTATCATATTAGCAGTTGTAGCTTTTACACTAATATTATCTATATTAGTATGTAAATCTAAGGATAAATTAGATCTTATTAAAAATATATAAGAAGACATTTTTGGACATTCCGCAATAATTGTAATATCAATATTACATATATCATAATTTTTTAATTGTATGATTTTCCAAATATCTCTCAACAGTATTCTACTATCAATATTTTTATATATTTTATTACTACTAGGGAAAAAAG
This sequence comes from Buchnera aphidicola (Brachycaudus cardui), assembly GCF_005081945.1. NCBI lineage: Bacteria > Pseudomonadati > Pseudomonadota > Gammaproteobacteria > Enterobacterales > Erwiniaceae > Buchnera > Buchnera aphidicola. The sequence goes on from NZ_CP034879.1 coordinate 459,812, forward strand.
TACCAATATCACCTATTGCAGTAGCACCTAATAATGCGTCTATCACAGAATGTATTAAAACATCACCATCAGAATGAGCAATCAAACCTTTTTCAAAAGGAATTAAAGCACCGCCAATAATTAATGGTTTTTTATTTCCAAACGAGTGAAGATCAAAACCGTATCCAATTCTCATGAATATATCCTTGTTTATTCACCGTGATTACATTTTTTTAAATAAAAATTTGCAAAACTAAGGTCTTCTGGAGAAGTAATTTTAATATTATTGCCACCTCCTAAAACTAATAATGGATAATATCCATAATATTCTAATGCTGACGCTTCATCTGTAATAGAAATATTGTCTTTAATAATTTTTTTTAAACAATATTTTAAAATATTAATTTGAAATAACTGAGGAGTTAATGCATGCCATAAATTTTTTCTATATATAGTAGAAAGTGATTTTTTTCTTTTGGTATCACTATATTTAATAGTATCAGATACCGGTCTTGCTAAAAGACCACCTACTGGATTTTGCTTAATAATAGATATTAATTTCTCTAAATCTTGATAACTTAAACAAGGACGAACAGCATCATGTACTATAACCCAATCAATATCTTTTATTATTTTTAATCCTGCTAAAACTGAATTTATTCTTTTTTGCCCACCTATAACAGAAATAATACGAGGATGAGATGATATAGATAATTTATGAAAGTAATTATCTTGATGATTTAAACTTACAATAATACGAACTATATTAGGATGTAATAATAATGTTGCTAAAGTATGTTCAAGTATAGTACGATTTTGAATTTTTATATATTGTTTTGGAAAATCTAATTGCATTCTACTGCCAATTCCTGCAGCAGGTACTATAGCTACAATTTTCGGTCTAAATAAACTAAATAAGATCATTTTACATCCAAAATAATATTACTAAAAAAATTATTTTTTGTAATTAATTTAATAATTTTTTATTTAAATATCATTATGTTTAATATCATTAATATGATTTAAATTTTCAATTTCTGACATTATTTGATTATTACGAATATCAAGATCCGCGTTAGTTTTTTTTTCTTTTATAACTTTATTATAGATTTTTATATAATCTATAACACCATTTTTTCCTAACCAAAGAGAATATTGTAACCAAAGAAATATAAACAATAAAAATATTTTTAATATCTTCATATTTTATTTTACAAAACCATATTTTATAAAAAAAAATGTTTAATCTATTTTATTAAAAGATATAATATTATTATCATATAATATTTTAATTAATTTTTTAGAGTTTTTTTTTAGAGAATCTGTACCATCTAAAAGTAGATTCGGTCTTTCTGGAATTTCATACACATCATTAATACCGGTAAAATCAGATATCACTCCAGCATGAGCTTTTGCATATAATTTTTTAGGATCGCGATCTTTGCATATATCAATTGGAGTATTAACAAATATTTCTAAAAAATTTTTTTTTCCTAATATATTGCTAATCATATTTCTTTGATATCTATATGGAGAAATAACTGATACTAATATTATCATTCCAGCCTCTAACATTATTTTTGATACTTCTCCAATACGTCTGATATTTTCTTCTCGATCAAGTTTTTGAAAACTTAAATCTGAACATAATCCAGATCTTATATTATCACCATCTAGTAAACAAGTGTGAATATCATTTTCAAATAATATTTTTTCTAGATAATTAGCAATACTTGATTTTCCTGAACCTGATAAACCAGTAAACCATATTACAATTGATTTATGACCATATTTTTTTTCACGCTTGATACGTGTAACTAAATATTTTTGCCAAAAAATATTATTTTTAAAGTAATTAGTCATTTTAATTAAAAACCTTTTTTACTTCTAATTTTGGAATATTCCAATGCGGAAAATGTTTAGAAATAAAAGCATGAAAGTCTGATTCAAAGTCTTTTGCCTTATTATCTAATACACTTTTTTCTATTTCTAAATGATTTTTTATCATTCCTGCACCTACTGTAATATTTGTTAAAAAATCAATAAAGATTATATTACCTGTCATCCGATTATCATCGTAATTATCAAAAATCATAGGCTCACTAAAAACCACTTTAACCTGTCCAATACTATTTAGAGAAAGAGAATTACTTTTTCTTTTTATCAAAGTATTAACATCTATTTGAAATAATATTTCTTTTATATAAACACGTGTTTTTTTTCCAGATAATTTAACATGATATGATTCTCCTATTGATAATACATTATCTGTCATCCAAACTATATCAATGATAGCTTCTTGAGATGGCTTTAAAGAAGAGTCAATATTTACAAAAAAATCTCCTCGATTAATATCTATTTCATTGTCTAAAACTATTGTAATTGCTTCACCTATTTCAGCTTTTTTTAAATTCTTATCAAAAGTCACAATTTTAGAAATACGTGAATTTATATTAATTGGCAATACTTTAATTAATTGTCCTACATGAATACTACCAGACATTAGAGTTCCAGAATATCCACGAAATTCTGAATTAGGACGATTAATATATTGTACTGGAAATCTTATTTCTTCTGAATTATTTTTAATATCTTTAATAGTTATCGTTTCTAAAATATTTAATAGTGTTGGACCATTGTACCAAGTCATTAAACTATTTTTAAAAACAATATTTTCACCTATCAATGCTGATATAGGAATAAAAAAAATATTTAAATCATTTGGAAGTTTTTTAGAGAAATGAAGAAATTTTTTTTTGATATTAATAAATAATTCTTCCTTGTAATCTACTAAATCCATTTTATTAATAGCAACAATTAAATATTTAATTCCAAGTAAAGTAGAAATAAAACTATGTCGACAAGTTTGTTCTGATAAACCTTTTCGAACATCAACTAATAAAATAGATAAATCACAAGTAGAAGCACCAGTTACCATATTACGAGTGTATTGTTCATGACCAGGAGTATCTGCGATAATAAATTTTCGTTTATCAGTAGAAAAGTAACGATAAGCTACATCAATTGTTATTCCTTGTTCTCGTTCAGATTGTAATCCGTCAACTATGAGTGCTAAATCAACATTATCTCCTTGTGTACCATGACGCTTGCTATCATGCTTTAAAGTAGATAATTGATCATCATAAATTTGTTGAGTATCATTCAACAAGCGACCAATTAATGTACTTTTACCATCATCTACACTACCACATGTTAAAAATTTTAATAAAGTTTTCTTTTGATGTAAATCTAACCATTCTTTAAAGTTGTCTCTTTTTTTAATATTCATTATTTAAACTTTATCCTCTTTAATTTTAAAAATAACCTTGTCTTTTTTTCAATTCCATTGAGCTTTTTTGATCATAATCAATAGTTCGACCTGTCCTTTCGCTAGTTTTTACTATTAAAGTTTCTTCAATAACTTCTTCAAGAGTTTTAGCTTCTGATTCAATAGCGCTAGTTAAAGGCCAGCATCCTAAAGTACGAAATCTCACTAATTTTTCTTTTATTACTTCATTAGGATGAAGATTAATACGTGTGTCATCAATCATTATTAATGCACCATCTCTTTCTAAAACTGAACGTATAGAAGCAAAATAAAGAGGAACAATTTCAATTTTTTCTAAAAAAATATACTGCCAAATATCCAGTTCAGTCCAATTAGATAGTGGAAATATACGAATGTTTTCTCCTTTGTTTATCTGTCCATTATAATTCCACCATAATTCAGGACGTTGTTTTTTTGGATCCCATTGATGAAAAGAATCACGAAAAGAATAAATACGTTCTTTAGATCTCGATTTTTCTTCATCTCGTCTTGCTCCACCAAAAGCAGCATCAAAATTATATTTATTTATAGCTTCTTTTAAACCTTCTGTCTTCATGATATCAGTATATTTGCTTCCTCCGTGTTCAAAAGGATTTAAACCCAATAATTTTCCTTTTGAATTACAATGTACTATTAATTCTATATTAGAAGTATTAGCAATATGATCTCTAAATTGATACATCTCTTTAAACTTCCATCCAGTATCTATATGTAATAAAGGAAAAGGTAAATTGCCAGGGTAAAAAGCTTTTTTTGCAAGATGTAACATTACTGAAGAATCTTTACCAATAGAATACAACATAACAGGATTTTGAAATTCTGCCATTACTTCTCGCATAATATAAATACTTTCTGATTCTAATTGATGCAAATGAGTCGTATTTTTTGTAAACATTTATTTTCCTTAAATAAATTTTACTATTTAAAATATTATTTCAGATATAATTAAATAAATTTTAATTCTTAAACCATGAAAATTTTTTATGCAGAAGTACAACTTCTCCAATAATTAAAAGAGATGGAGTAGTAGTAAATGTAATCATTTTTTCCACTTCATCTAAACGTCCTATAATAATTTTTTGATTAATTGTTGTGCCTTTTGAAACAATGGCTATTGGTGTTGATTTTAATCTACCAAATTTAATAAGTTTTTTAGAAATATCAGTCGCTTGAACAGTGCCCATATATACTACTAAGGTATAAGAAGCATCACTGAGTACTTTCCAATTATTTAAAAAACCATTATTAGATTTATGACCTGTAATAAATATTACACCTTGTGCGTATTTACGATGAGTCAGTGGTATTCCAGTATATGCTGCTATACCAATAGAAGCAGTAATACCTGGAACTACCTGAAAATCAAGACCCGCATTTTTTACTGCTTCTATTTCTTCACCGCCACGCCCAAAAACAAAAGGATCTCCACCTTTTAAACGTACTACTTTTTTCCCTTCTTGTGCTAAACATATTAATAGTTTATTAATTTCATCTTGTGAAATATTTTTTAAACCAGCTCGTTTTCCAACACAAATACGTTTTGCATCACGACGAATTAAATCTAAAACTTCTCCTGAAATTAAATAATCATATAAGACTACGTCTGCTTGCTGTAGTACTTGCAATCCTCTAAGCGTTAATAAACCACTATCTCCTGGACCCGCACCTACTAATATAACTTCACCCTTCAGAGAAGTATTATTAATATTATTAATACTGTCTTTTAAAAAACTAATTGCTTTGTTTTGTTTTCCATTGAGTACATATTCAATAAAAATACTTTTAAATAATTTTTCCCAAAAACGACGTCTATCTAAAAAATTAGAAAAATGTTGTTTAATTTTCTCTCTCCATTTACCTGCAATTTTAGCTACTTCACCTATTCTCATAGGTAATATTGCTTCAATTTTTTCACGTAAAACACGTAATAAAACAGGAGCTGTACCTCCAGAAGAAATAGCTATAATTATCGGAGAACGATCAATAATAGAAGGAAAAATAAAAGAACATTTTGCTTTTTGATCAACTATATTCACTAATATAGAATAATCATTACACACATTAAATATATATTCATTTAATTGAATGTCATTTGTAGCCGAAATTACTAAAAATACTTTATTTAAAAAAAACGTACTAAATTCTTTAGATAACCAAACAATTTTCTTTTGATACAAAAGAAAATTTACTTCAGAAGATAATTCTCTTGCAATAACATTAACTTTAGCTTGTGCTCGAAGCAGTAGTGTAATCTTATTAAATGCTACTTCTCCAGCACCAATTACTAAGACATTTTTATTTTTTAAATCTACAAAAATAGGAAGATAATTCACATTTACCTTATTTTAAAAAAATACAAACAATTATAAATAGAACAGTTTTGAAATTTAGTAAAAATATGATATAATCATAAATTATTTTTAATATTAAAAACTTTTATACCTAACAAAATAAATATTTCAAAAAATAAAAAAATTCACATATGTTAAATGCATTTAAAATAAAAATATAATACACAATACAGTAAAATATAACTTAACAAAATAAATATTTAATATACAAGTAAAATATATAAAAAAATATTTTATATATATTTAAAAAAGATAAATAAATTTTATATTAATAATTTTTTTAAAATATTAAATTTCATTTTCATGTAAACCACATTCACGTTTTAGTCCAAAAAAACGAGTTTCTTCTTCTAACATACCAGATATATGTTTTGAAGTAGTATGTATATCTCCAATAGAAGAATATCCCTCTTTTGATAATGGATGAATATCTAAATTATTTATTTTTAAATATTCGGCTATTTTATCATTAGACCAATCTAATATAGGAAGTACTTTAAAAACTCTTTTTTGAATAGAAAGAAAAGATAATAATTTTCGACTTTTTGATTGATCACGACGTAATCCAGCAAACCATGTTTGCACTGATAAATTTTTTAAAGCAAAATTCATCGGTTGTACTTTATTAATACTATTATAAAAATTAATTCCTTTTATTCCTTTTGTCCATAATTGTCCATATCGTGCTTCTTGCCATGCTGGAGATATTTTTGATCTAAAAATTTGTAAATTTAAATTAAATTTTTTCATTAAAAAATCAATAAAATTATATGTTTGAGGAAATAAATAACCTGTATCAATCAAAATAACAGGAATATCAGGTTTTTGTGTAATAATAAGATGCAATAAAACTACTGATTGAATACCGAAACTAGATGACATGACATGTGTACATGGTAAATTTCTTAAAGCCCAAGAAATACGCTCTTCGGTAGAATAATTTGATATTAGAAGATTTAATTCAGACAAAATATCATTTTTTTCTTGAGAATTTAATAATTCAATATTCTTAATATTAAATTTGGACATCACTGATTCTCCAAACTAACTCCAAAAATCATAAATAGGGTTAATAATTTCTTTAACAATTTCTTTTCTAATAACAAAATCTCCAAAATCTTCTTTGTTTATTCTTTCATTAGACCAAAGTGTAATTAAAAATTTTAAATGAACTAATATTTCTTTTTCAGTAATGTTTTCCTTATAAATTTTCGGAATCCGACTGCCAATGCGATTTCCTCCTATATATAAATTATATCGACCTATAGATTTTCCAATTAAACCAACTTCAGCTAATAAGGATCGTCCACAACCATTTGGACAACCAGAAATACGTAAAATAATAGTTTCCTCTTCTACACCACACTCTAACATAATAGATTCTAATTGAGTGACAAAATGAGATAACATACGTTCGGCTTCAGCCATAGCTAAAGGACAAGTAGGAAATGAAACACATGACATAGAATTTTGACGTAAATTACTAATTTTATTCATTAATCCGTATGACACAGCTATTTTTTCTATTTCATCTTTATTATTGTGAGGTATTTCAGAAATAATAATATTTTGATTAGATGTTATTCTAAAATTACCATTATGAATACTGGCTATTTTGCATAATCCAGATTTTAATAATTGATCATTATTATCATATATACGTCCATTTTGAATAAATAATGTTAAATTCCAATTATTATGAATATCTTTCATCCATCCAAATCTATCTCCCCTATCTATAAATTGATAAGGACGAATAGGTTCAAAATTTATACCAGAACGTGCTTCTATTTCTTTTTTAAAACGTTCTAAACCAAATTTATTTATAGTATACCTAGTTTTTGCATTCGATCGATCAGTACGATCACCCCAATCTCGCTGTGTTGTAACTATAGATTCAGCAAATAACAAAGTATTTTTTACAGATATATAACCAATTTCTGTTGCAAGAAATGGCCAAGTATGCTTATTTCCATGAGTAAAGGATAAACCTCCACCTATTAAAACATTGAATCCAATTATTGCATTATTTTCTATAATAGCAATGAAATTCATATCATTTGCATATAAATCTACATCATTATATGGAGGAACTACAACAGTTGTCTTAAATTTTCTTGGTAAATAAGTTTCACCTAAAATAGGCTCTTTATCTGTTGTAGAAATTTTTTTTTGATCTAGCCAAATTTCTGCATAAGCTTTAGTATGTGGCAATAAAAATTCTGAAATTTTTCGAGCCCACTCATAAGCTTCTTGATGAATTAAAGATTGCATTGGATTAGAAGTACAAAGTACATTTCTATTGACATCGTTAGCTGTTGCTAAAGAATCTAATTCTATTTGATGTAGTATTTTATGTACATCTTTCAATTTATTTTTTAAAATACCATGAAATTGAAAAGTTTGACGATTTGTAAGTCGTATTGTACCATATAATGTATTCTCACTTGCACAAGAATCAATTTCTAACCATTTTTTTGCTTTAATAACACCTCCTGGTAATCGACAACGAAGCATCATGGCATAACGTGGTTCTAATTTTTGTTCATGACGTTCCAAACGTAAATCACGATCATCTTGTTGATACATACCATGAAATCGAATAAGAGAAAAATTATCTCCACTAAAACTATTAGTAATATCATTTTTTAAATCTTCAACAATTGTTCCTCTAAGATAATTGCTGTTTTTTTTGATACGCTCTGCATCAGTAACTTTTTTTATTGAATCTATCTTTTTATTATTTTTATTCATTAATATACATCTCTTTTATAACGTTGATTCAAACGTAAATTATTTAAAAATTCATCAGCATCTTCAAGATTCATTCCTGCATTTTTACTAATCACATCTAATAATGCTTTTTCTACATCTTTTGCCATTTTAGAAGCATTACCACAAACATATATTTGAGCTCCATCTTGTATCCAAGACCAAACTTCTTTTCCATTTTCTCTAATTTTATCCTGTATATATACTTTATGTTTTTGATCTTGTGACCAAGCTAAACTCATCTTATTAAGAAGACCTTTTTTGATATATTGTTGCCATTCTATTTGATATAAAAAATCTTCAGTAAAATGAGGATTACCAAAAAAAATCCAATTTTTACCTTTAGATCCATCATTGTCTCTTTGCTGCATAAAAGCACGAAATGGAGCAATTCCAGTCCCAGAACCAATCATTATAATTGGTATATCTTTTTCTATAGGTAAGCGAAAATGATTATTACTTTCAATAAAAATTTTTATTTTATCATCAACTTTTAAAGATTGTGAAAGATAACCAGAAGCTCCTCCTAAATGTAAATATCCAGAAATTATTTTTTTTACTACACCAACTGTAATATGAATTTCTTCATTAGTTTCATCTTGAGATGAAGAAATAGAATATAATCTAGGCGTTAATGGACGCAATAAATTAATAAGCTGTTCTGCAGACATTTTACATGGATAGTCATATAACATTTTAACTAAAGGAGTTTCGATAATATAATTGTGAAAATAAATGTCATTGGAAATAATATTGTTTAAGAATGTATTTTTTGTAAAATTAGCATATTTTTTTACAAGATTCTTAGTATTATTAGTTAATTCAAAATGATTTTTTAAAGCATCAAAAATTGTAACAATATTATTGTTAATTGTAATTTTATCAGATATTGGAATAGAAAGTAATTCTAGTATTTTATTAATTAAATTAGTATCATTTTTATACCAAACACCAAGAGCATCACCTGGTTTATAATTAATATTTAAGTTACTAATATCAATTTCAATATGATGTACATCTTTATTAGAATTGCGACCGGTAATTTTTTGATTCATTAATATAATAGCTGTTGCCGGGTTCGCTTTATTATAATGAGACTGTGGAATTACAGAATAATCTTCTTTTTTAAAAGATGGTACAGTAATATTTTTTTCCGTAGTATAATTATTAATTGATACTAATAATTCTTTAGACCATTTAATATAATCATTTTCGTATTCAATATCAGCATCATAACGATCAAGTAAAGATTTTGCTCCTAATTCTTGTAATCTTTTATCAAAATCTTTTCCTGCTTGACAAAAAAAATTATAAGATGTATCTCCAAGACCAAAAATACTATAATGTAAATCACTTAATTTTGGAGCTTTTTTTGACATTATAAACTTGTACAAAGAAAATGCTTCTTCTGGAGGCTCACCTTCTCCTTGCGTTGAAATAATTAAAATCAATATTTTTTCATTTCGTATTTTTTTAAATTTATAATCAAGAGCATTTATCAAACTAACATGTTTGTTATGTTTTTTAAAATATTTATAAAGACGTTCAGATAATAACTTTGCATTACCAGTTTGAGAAGCTGAAATAATAGTAATAGTTTGCTCTAGATTATCTTGTTTTATTTGAAGATCAGGTGAATTAGATAATTGATTTGCAACTTTCCAAAAATAACCTGATAACCAAGCACATTGAATATTTGAACATGTACTTTCAAGTTTTTTTAAATAATTTAATTGTTCTGAATCTAAGGGAAGTAAAATATCAAACATATTTTGTTTTTTCATTGATCTAAATATCCAAATTTCATTTCATTAAACACCTAATGTTATCAATAAAATACAATTTATAGAAAATATTAAATTATTTATATATTTTTTGAATAGCAATAAAATTCTTAATAAGAATTACATATTTTCTTCTAAATCTATTAATTTTTCTTTTGCATGTTGTATGACAATATTAGGTAAACCAGATAATGAAGCTACCGATATACCATAACTTTTTTTTGATATTCCATTTTTAATTTTATATAAAAAAGCTATATGTGAATGACTTTCAACAGCAGTAAAATGAAAATTTTTTACAAATTTATTAATCAATGATATTTTTGTCAGTTCAACAAAATGAGTAGATAATAATGTCATGGATTTGATTTTATTAATTAAATATTGTGAACATGACCAAGCTAATGCTAATCCTTCATTTGTTGAGGTTCCTCTACCAAGTTCATCTATTAACACTAAACTATTGCATGTTGCATTATGTAGAATATTAGACATATCTGTCATTTCCATCATAAATGTAGAATAGCCATTACTCAAGTCATCTCCAGAACCAATTCGTGTAAAAATCTTATCTATAATACCAATTGAAGCAAATTTAGCTGGAACAAAACTACCTATCCATGCCATTATTACAATTAGTGCAATTTGACGCATATAAGTGCTTTTTCCGCCCATATTTGGACCTGTAATGACAATCATTCTTTGTTTTTTTGATAATACAACGGAATTACTTATAAAAGGTGTTTTTAAAAAGCATTCTATAACAGGGTGACGACTATCTAATAGAGAAATACCATATTTTTTAGTCATAATAGGACATACATAGTTTAAAGATACAGAACGTTCTGATAGATTTACTAATACATCTAATTCTGATAATGCTAAAGCACTAGCTTTTAGTTTATCTAAATAAGGAACTATAATATCAAAAATTTCTTCATATAATTTTTTTTCTAAAAATAACGCTTGTATTTCTGCATTTGAAACTTTTTCTTCATATTCTTTTAATAATGGAATACTATAACGTTCTGTATTTTTTAAAGTTTGTATTCTGATATAATGCTTTGGAATCAAATGAATATGGCGTTTATGAACTTGAATGTAATAACCGATAATATTATTAAATCTTATTTTTAATGATTCGATCATTAATTTATTTTTTTCTTCTTTTTCAAATTTTTTGATAAATTTTGTAGAATTTATCTTTATATTTCTTAATTCATCAAGATGAATATTATAATTATCAGATATTACACCCCCATCACGAATGAATCTAGATGGATTTATACTAATTGCTTTATTCAAAAAAATGACAATTTCATTAAAATATCCAATAGATAAACTTATATTTTGAATATGTTTTAATTTTATTTTTTTTAAAATAACATGAATTTTTGGTAAGATCTGTAATGTAGCACGCATCCGTATAAAATCGTGAGGTAAAGCAGTGCGTAAAGCTAAACGAGTATAAATTCTTTCTAAATCGTTAACTTGACGTAAAATAGGCTGTAATTCTTTATAAAATAACTGTAAAATTTTTACACTTTCATGGCGATTTCTTACTATTTTAAAATCTTTTAATGGAGAATGTAACCAACGATTTAACATTCTACTTCCCATAGATGTTACTGTTTTATTCAGTATGGAAGATAATGTATTTTTAGTCTCTCCTAAAATATTTTGAGTAATTTCAAGACTTGTACGCGTACTACTATGCATTAAAATATTATCTTCCATATAATTATTTTTTAAATATTGAATATGAGGTAGCACAGTAATATGCATTAATTTAACGTACTGTAATAAACATCCAGCTGGACGTATTATAAAATCATTTTTTTCTATTCCAAAACCATTTAAACTATAAGTTTTAAATTGCAAGTTTAGCAATTTATATGCAGTTTCTAAATCAAATTCAACTAATGGACGCTTACGAATACATTTTCTATTTTTAATTATAAAAACATCTGAAAAATCCTCTGGATATAGTATTTCCTTAGGATTAGTTCGTTCAATTTCTGAAAGTAAAGAACTTATATTAAGATGTCGAGATACACCAAAAAAACCTAAAGAAATATCTAAAATAGCATATCCAAATTGATTTTTTTCCTTCCAAATTGCAGCTATAAAATTATCCTCATTTTCTTCTAAAAAAGATTCATCTGTAATAGTTCCAGGAGTTATCACACGAACTATTTTCCGTGTAATTAGCTTATTATTAGAAAAATTCTCTTTTACTTGATCGCATACTACAATAGATTCACCTAGTTTTACAAGTTTAGATAAATAATATTCTGATGCATGACATGGAACTCCGGCCATTGGTATAATATTTCCATTTGAGTATCCTTTTTTTGTTAAAGTAATTTTTAATAAATTAGAAATATATTTTGCATCTTCATAAAATAACTCATAAAAATCACCCATCTGATAAAATAATAGCATATTAGGATATTGTGATTTTAAAGATAAATACTGTTTTATCATTGGAGTGTGATTATTTGAATGAATATCAATATTTATTTTTTTGTTCATAATATGCAATCCATATTGTTTTATATCTATAAAACTTTTTTTTAAAAATATACAATATTCTATTCAACGTATAATATTGAATTATATTAGTAGTATATTATTTTTATTTTTAAAATATTTTTGTTCTTTAAAAACTGATAGTATAAAATTAATAAAAATATAATTAGGTAAAAAAAAATGAAAAAAATATTCATTATTTTATGGAGTGTCTTTTTATCATATCATTCTATAGCTTGTGAACTTATTAATAATAAAACAGAACATTCTAAAAAAGAACATACTATCAAAAATAGAGATATCAATAATATCCCTGATATAATGGAATTTTTTTCATTTTTTTGTCCATATTGTTATGATTTTGAAAAAACACACAATATAAGAGAATTAATAAAAAAAAATATTCATCCAAATATAAAAATAAAAAAATATCATGTTAATTTTTTAGGAGGAAAATTTAGTTATATTTTAACAAAATCTTGGATAATAGCACAACAAATCGGAATTGAAGAAAAAATTATATTACCTCTTTTTAAAGGTATTCAAGATACTCATACAATTAAGGATATTGATAGCATAAAAAAATTATTTCAAAAAGAAGCTGGCATTGATGAAAATCAATTTAATAGTTTTTGGAACAGTATTGCGCTAAATATATTAGTTAAAAAAAACAATCAAAATGTTGAAAAATCTCATTTAAATTATGTTCCAACAATGATTATTAATAAAAAATATATCATTAACTATTCTGCATTAGAAAATAAATTTAAAAAAAAATTTTCTCGAAAATATATTGAACTCATTAAATTTTTAATTAATAAAAAATAAATTGTTAATATATAATTGTTAGTTACGTTGATATATTTTATGTATAATAAAATTACATATGTTTTAAAAAAAATCAATAAAATATTTATTAAAATTATTTTTTTAGAATATTAATATTAATTATCTACTACTATAAATTTAAAGAGAGAATATGCCTGAAAAAAAAAATCCAATTATTATAATAGATGGAACTTTATATCTATATTATTATTATTATGGATTACGTCATCTTAACAATAACTCAGAAAAGCCATTTAGTGCAATATGGGGTATGTTAAAAATGATAAGCTATCTTTTTAAAAGATATAGAAATTCAAAAAAGTTTATTGTTGTATTTGACTCTTTTAAAAAAACGTTTAGAAAGGAAATATTTGAACCTTATAAAAGCAATAGATCTCCCATGCCCAATTCACTTTATATTCAAATTCAACCTCTTTTTGACATACTGCAAGATATTGGTATTAAGATAATTAGTATTCCAGGAATAGAGGCAGATGATATTATTGGAAGTTTATCATATCAACTCCAACAGAAAGGAGAAACGATATTAATCGTAAGTCATGATAAGGACATGATACAGCTTGTAACTCATAATATTAATATATTTCATAAGAAAGATAATTATATTATTACTCCGAAAACAATAAAAAAAAAATATGGCATTCAACCTAAAGAATTTATTGATTTTCTAGCTTTAATGGGAGATTCTTCAGATAATATTCCAGGAGTTCCTAAAATTGGAATAAAAACTGCACTTACTTTACTTCATACATTCTCTAATATTAAAAATATTTATTATAATATTGAAAAAATACCATTTTTAACATTACGAAATGCTAAAAATATTGCTATTCAATTAAAAAATCATAAAGAAATTGCTTTTTTATCATATCAATTAGCAGAAATAAAATTAGATATTCCTATTCATATAACTTCACAAGAAATATCTTTAAAAAAACACTGTTTTAAAAATTTATTAAATGCTTTTAAAGATTACAATAATTTTAAATAAATATTTTTATAGTATCGATAAAGTATATTCTATTAATTCATAACATTTTGATTATACCAATAATTTAATTTTAACTCTAACTTTTTAATACCTATCTTTTTAGTAGATGAAAATAATTCAATTTGAAAATTATCTAATAATGAACATAGTTTCTTATATACTATTTGCAATTGAATTTTTTGTTGATGTACTTTGATCTTATCGCATTTAGTTAATAGAACTAAAATAGAAATGTTATTACGTATTGCTATGTCAATTATTTTATAATCAAGTTTTTTCAAAGGATATCTAATATCCATTAACAATACTAAACCTTTTAGTTGTTCTCGTTTTTCTAAATAATTATATACTATTTTTTCCCATTTTTCTCTTACTAATATAGGTGCTTTAGCATAACCATATCCAGGAAGATCAACTATTCTAAAATCCGAAACCACCTCAAAAAAATTAATTAACTGTGTTCTACCAGGAGTCTTACTAAAACGAGCTAATTTTTTTTGACAAGTTAATGAATTAATAGAACTAGATTTTCCTGAATTAGAATAACCGATAAAAGCAATTTCAAAACCATCTTGAATTTCAATATGATGTATTTTGGAGTAACTTTTAAAAAATTTTGTTTGTTTATAATTCAATAATTTCAAAATTTAATCCTGCTTGTTAAATACTTTAAAAATATTTAAAAAATAAATTATTTTTTAAATTTAAAATATATACTATTTTAGTAATAATCTGTCTTTTTTATTATTCTATTTTAGATATAGTCTATTTTATGTCTTTTATTTATAATTTTTTAAGAGGAAAAAATGCATCAAAATATAAGAAATATCGCTATTATAGCACATGTAGATCATGGAAAAACTACATTACTCGATAAACTATTACAACAATCAGGAACTTTTCAAGAGCATGAAGAAAAAACTGAAAGAGTTATGGATTCTAATGCTTTAGAAAAAGAACGAGGTATTACAATTTTATCTAAAAATACTTCTATTAAATGGGGTAATTATAAAATCAATATAGTTGATACTCCTGGACATGCTGATTTTGGTGGAGAAGTAGAACGTGTAATGTCTATGGTAGATTCAGTATTGCTAGTAGTAGATGCGTTAGACGGACCAATGCCACAAACCCGATTTGTAACTAAAAAAGCATTTAAATATGGTTTAAATCCTATTGTTGTAGTAAATAAAATTGATAGAATTTATGCTCGTCCTGATTGGGTAATAGACCAAGTTTTTGATCTTTTTGTTAATCTTGATGCTAACGATAAACAGCTTGATTTTCCTATTATATATACTTCCGCAATTCTTGGTACTTCGGGAACAGATTATCTTCAAATGAAAAGTAATATGATTCCATTATATGAAGCTATAATTAAACATGTTCCATCTCCTAATGTTAATCCTAAAGAAAAATTTCAGATGCAAATTTCACAACTAGATTACAATAATTATTTAGGAGTAATAGGAGTTGGACGAATTAAACAAGGATGTATAGAACCAAATGATCAAATAACAATTATTGATAATTTTGGAAAAAAAAATAATGGAAAAGTGAATAAAGTTTTAAGTTATTTGGGATTAAAAAGAATAGAAATCAAGAAGGGAGAAGCCGGAGATATTATTGCTATTACTGGTATTACTCAATTAAATATTTCTGATACCATTTGTCATCCAGAAAATTTAAAGCCTCTACCAGTATTAAGTATTGATGAACCCACTGTTAGTATGTTTTTTTCAGTTAATACTTCACCTTTTTCAGGAAAAGAAGGTAAATATATTACATCTCGTCAAATTCTAGAGCGATTAAAAAAAGAAATAATTCATAACGTTGCTCTACAAATTAAAGAAACAAAAGATGCTAATATTTTTTCTGTATGTGGACGTGGTGAATTACATTTATCTATCTTAATTGAAAATATGCGTCGTGAAGGATTTGAATTAGAAGTATCTCGTCCGAAAATTATTTTTCGTGAAATTAATGGAATTAGAAAGGAACCTTTTGAAAATGTGACTTTAGATATTGAAGAAAAACATCAAGGAAATATTATGCAATTTATAGGAGCAAGAAAAGGTGAATTAAAAAATATGATTATGGACTCGAAAGGAAGAGTTCGTCTTGAATATATATTATCTAGTAGAGCACTCATTGGTTTTCGCACAGAATTTATGAGTATTACTTCTGGAACAGGATTATGTTATTCATCTTTTTATAAATATAAAGAAATTCAAAATAACGATATTGGACAGAGAAAAAATGGAGTATTAATATCTAATAGTATGGGTGTAGCAGTTGGTTTTGCTTTATTTAATTTACAAGAAAGAGGAAAATTGTTTATAGGACATGGTGCTCCAGTATATGAAGGACAAATAATAGGACTTCATAATCGCTCTAATGACTTAACAGTAAATTGTTTAACTGGTAAAAAACTGACAAATATGAGAGCTTCTGGAACTGATGAAGCAATAGTTTTAACTACTCCTATTAACTTAACTCTAGAAGAAGCATTAGGA
Organism: Buchnera aphidicola (Brachycaudus cardui); assembly: GCF_005081945.1. NCBI lineage: Bacteria > Pseudomonadati > Pseudomonadota > Gammaproteobacteria > Enterobacterales > Erwiniaceae > Buchnera > Buchnera aphidicola. Next base: position 476,914 of record NZ_CP034879.1, read on the forward strand.
TTTATTAATGACGATGAACTTGTAGAAGTAACACCTCATTCTATACGTTTACGTAAACGCTACTTAAAAGAAAACGAAAGAAAAAAAGCTAATCGTAATAAAAATATTTAATTTAATTAAAAAAAATATATTGATAATTATATAATTCTATTTAATCAATAGAATTATATAAAATATATTTTTTAACATTCTATTTTCTAAAATATTAACGTTGTAATAAATTAGAAATTAATACATGAAATTTATTTTTTTGATGAATAAGACATAAATGTTCAGCGAAAATAATAGTTTTTAAATTATCTAGTGATTTTTTAAAATCATCATTAATAATCAGATAATCATATTCTGAATAATGTTGCATTTCATCTACTGCTTTTTCCATTCTTTTTGCAATAACTGTTTCGCTATCTTGACCTCTTTTTTTTAATCTTTTATACAATATATCTTTAGATGGTGGTAATAAAAAAATACTTTTTGATTCAGGCATTTTATAGCGAATTTGTTTAGCTCCTTGCCAATCAATATCAAGAAAAATATCAATTCCAGAAGATAACATCTTTTCAATAAATTGACGCGACGTACCATAATAATTATTGAAAACTGTAGCATATTCTAAAAAAGAATCTTGTTTAATCATTCTCTGAAATTCTTTTTTTGATACAAAATAATAATGTTTTCCATGTAATTCACCAGGACGTATAATTCGAGTGGTATGAGAAATCGATACTTGACTGTTATATAAAGACTTTAATTTTAATATTTCTTGAATTAAACTTGATTTTCCTGTGCCACTTGGCGCTGAAATAATAAAAAGAATACCTCGAGACATGATTGTTTCAAAAATAGTATTAGCTAAAATTATATAAAAAAATAAACATTTACTTTTATAAATATAAAAATAAATATTTTAGATGATAAGATATAAAATATTTTTATATTTTATATAAATACATATATAAAGATATAGTTTGTACTTAAATTTAATTTTTTATTGAAAATATATTTTCAAATCCATATATTCGAAATAAATTATTTGAGTCTACAGATTTATATAGCACTGCTTGTATCAAAAGTTCTTTAGATTTGATTTGCACTATAGATAATAAAAACCCAATTTTATACCATATATTCTGTATCTTAGTTTCAATAATAGAACCTATTTTAGGAGAAATATCTCCTATACTAATTAAACAACATAAAAAACGTTGATTTAAATTTTTAAAAAATATTCGTGCTATAGTTTCTTGTCCATAATAACATCCTTTTTTAAAACTTATAGCTTTAAGCTTATCTAAATTAATTGCCTGCGGCGTAAATTTTTGAGAAGCATTTTTATCAATAATAGGAAAACCAGATTCAATATCTAATGATAACCACTGTTTACTATAATTAAGAAAAATTTTTTCATTTATTTTTTTTTTAAAAAATAAAAAATCTGATCTATTTAAAATTAATAAAAATCTTTCCGATGGTTCTGCTAACCATAATATAACTTTTTTGTTTTCATAAACCACTGGACAATTTTTATCTGGTATTTTAATAAAAAATTTTAATAAAAATGATCTAGAATTTATTCCTACAATTCCTACTAAATGAATATCAATTAATTCTTGTATTATTATTTTAGAAAAAATAGAATATTTTTTTAATTCATTTACTTGAATTTTCGATATACTTTTTCTTTGAATATAACCATAACCTTTATCATAATGTAATAAACGCATAGTACTCCATACCTTTCCATTAAAGTTGCAGTGAGCACAAAGTACGTGATGTTTTTTAGACAATAAATTCATATCAATTGTTAATTGATTTTGAAGATATTCTTTACTACTCATACCTTCTATGTAAATAAAAGACCACTCTTCAAGTAATATCATTGTTAATGATAGTTCACTTGAAGGATAAATAATATTTTGTAGTTCTATAAATGATGACATTATTTTCTTTCCGAATTTTTAAAAAATAGTTTTTGATAAAATTAAAATAAATGCATCTATGAAATATAAATGTATATATAATAAAAAATATATTTTATGTATTAGATATAACAATGATTTCAATTTTACATTAAATCAATAGAAAAACTTATGATAGAAAAAAATATGATTATGAATCAAATTAATAATTTAAAACAACGAATCAAACATCTTAAGAGGTATCTTTGACTATACTCAAAAAAAAACACGTCTTTTAGAAATTGATTTAGAATTATCATCACCAAAAATATGGAATAAAAAAACATGTTTAAAAAAATTAAATAAAGAAAAATATTTTTTAAACTCAATCATTACAAATATTAATAACATAGAAAAAAATATAAAAGAAGTGATTATTTTTTTTAAATTAGCAATAGAAACATCAGATGATCTTGTATTACAAGACACTATTACAGATATCAAAACAATAGAAGAAGAAGTTAAAAAACTTGAATTTTATCGCATGTTTTCAAAAAAAAATGATAATTGTAATTGCTACATTGATATACAATCTGGATCAGGAGGAACAGAAGCTCAAGATTGGTCTCAAATACTCCTTAGAATGTATTTAAAATGGGCAGATAAAAAAGGTTTTCAAACAGAAATTATTCACGAATCAGTAGGAGAAATAGTAGGCATTAAATCTTCTACTATTAAGGTATATGGCGAATATGCTTTTGGATGGTTCAGAACGGAAACAGGCATACATCGTTTAATTAGAAAAAGTCCTTTTGATTCAGGGAAAAGACGTCATACTTCTTTTAGTTCTATTTTTATATATCCAGATATAGATGACAAAATTTATGTAAATATCAATCCCTCTGATTTAAGAATAGATGTCTATAGAGCTTCAGGTGCTGGAGGACAACATGTAAATCGAACTGAATCAGCTGTTCGTATCACTCATTTACCTACTAAAATTGCAACTCAATGCCAAAACAATCGTTCTCAGCATAAAAATAAAGAACAAGCAATGCAGCAAATGAAATCAAAATTATACGAAATGCAAATAAGAACAAAAAATAAAGAAAAAGACAAACTAGAAAAAAATAAATCTAATATTACTTGGGGGAATCAAATACGTTCATATATATTAGACAATTCAAAAGTCAAAGATTTACGTACTGGAATTGAAAAAAATCATGTCCAATCTGTTTTAGACGGTGATTTAGATGATTTTATTGAACAAAGTTTAATAATGGGATTATAAGGAAAAATAATGTCAGACACAAAAAATAATGATCAATATAAAAATATAATTCATAATGAGATACAAACTAGAAAAATAAAAATGTCTCATATGAAAAATATGGGTTTTTCTTTTCCAAATAATTTTAAAAAAAATATTACTTCTAAAGAAATTCATCATAAATACCAAAATGAAAATATTAACGAACTTCAACAATTAAATATTACAGTCGCTATTGCTGGACGTATGATACAAAGACGTATTATGGGAAAAGCATCTTTTTTTACACTACAGGATATAGAAGGAATAATACAGGTTTATATACAAGAAAAAAAAATATCTTCTGAATTTTATAACAATCATTTTAAAAAATGGGATATTGGAGATATTTTAGGTGTAACTGGAATATTATTTAAAACTAAAACTGGAGAACTATCTATATATTGTCATAATTTAGAAATACTTAACAAATCACTAAAACCTTTACCTGATAAATTTCATGGATTATCTAATCAAGAAATACGTTATAGACAAAGATATTTAGATCTAATTAGCAACAAAAAATCATATAATATTTTTAAAAATCGTTCTAATATTATTATGCATATTAGAAATTTCATGATAGAAAATAATTTTTTAGAAGTAGAAACTCCAATGTTACAAAATATTCCTGGCGGCGCTAATGCTCGTCCTTTTATTACCTATCACAATGAAATTAACACAGAAATGTATTTAAGAATAGCTCCTGAATTGTATTTAAAAAAATTAATTATTGGTGGTTTTGAACGTATTTTTGAAATTAATAGAAATTTTCGTAACGAAGGAGTTTCTACTCGTCATAATCCAGAATTTACAATGATGGAAGCATATATTGCATATTCAAATTATGAAGATATGATGAAGTTCACAGAAAAACTTTTTAAAAGTATCACAAAATTACTTTTTCAAGATACCATCATTGAATATGATGAATATAATTTTGATTTTAATCAACCATTTTATAGACTAACTATGCAGGATGCAATTCTAAAATTTAATCCTGAAATTACATTATCTGATTTAGAAAACATTAATAAAATAAAAAATATTGCAAAATCTATCGGTATTAAAATACAAAAAAACTGGGAAATTGGTCAAATAAAAACTGAAATTTTTGAAAAAACAGTAGAAAAAAAATTAATTCAACCTACTTTTATTACTGAATATCCAGTAGAAGTATCTCCTTTAGCAAAACGTAATAATATTAATCCAGACGTAACTGATAGATTTGAACTTTTTATTGCTGGATATGAAATAGGAAATGGATTTTCAGAATTAAATGATGTTGAAGATCAAAAAAATAGATTTTTAAATCAAATTAAAAAATCAAACAAAAAAGATAATAAAAATATATTTTATGATCAAGACTATATAGAAGCATTGAAATATGGTCTACCACCAACATCAGGATTAGGTATTGGCATAGATCGTTTAGTAATGATATTAACCAATCAAATTAGTATTCGTGATGTAATTTTATTTCCAACACTTCGTCCATATAAAAAATAATTTTTATAAATAAAAACGTTATATTTAAAGCATATAAATACTAAATTTTTTTAATAACCTATAGGAAATAAAATGCTACAGTATCCCAATTATCAACAAAAATTTCATCTTAAAAAGATCAAGGCTTTAATTAAAAAATATCAATCACCATTCTGGGTGTATGATTCTAATATTATTTACAATAAAATAAAACTATTAAAAAATTTTGATGTGATTAGATTTGCTCAAAAATCTTGTTCAAATATTAATATATTACGTTTAATGAAAAACAAAAATATAAAAATAGATGCAGTTTCATTAGGAGAAATTGAACGAGCATTATTATCTGGATTTCAACCAAATACAAATGAAATAATATTTACTGCAGATATTTTAGACAAAGAAACTTTATCTAAAGTTGTAAATTACAAAATACCAGTTAATGCTGGATCTCTAGATATGTTGACACAAATAGGAAAAATATCTCCAGGTCATCATATTTGGTTGCGTATTAATCCTGGATTTGGATATGGACATAGCAAAAAAACTAATACTGGAGGAGAAAATAGTAAACACGGTATTTGGGAACCATCGCTAGCTATTCCAATTATAAAAAAATATAAACTCAAATTAATTGGTTTACATATGCACATTGGCTCTGGAGTCAACTATGTACATTTAAAAAAAGTCTGTAAATCTATGATAGAACATGTATATCAATTAAATCAAAAAATATCATCTATTTCTGCTGGTGGTGGATTACCTATACCTTATAATTTTAATGATAAACCAATAAATATAAATAAATACTTTGTGTTATGGGATACAGCAAGAAAAAAAATTTCTAAATTTTTAGGAAAAAAAATTGAATTAGAAATAGAACCTGGAAGATTTTTAGTTGCTGAATCAGGTATTTTAATTTCAAAAGTATGGGCTGTAAAAAAAATGGGAAGTAAAAATTTTGTTTTAATTGATGCTGGATTTAATGATTTAATGAGACCTGCTATGTACGGTAGTTATCATCATATTTCAGTCATTTCTGGAGATAATAGAGATATAGACGAAGAAACAACAATAGATACTATTATTGGAGGTCCTCTATGTGAATCAGGAGATATTTTTACACAAAAAGAAGGGGGAACAGTACAAACTAGAAAATTACCAATTATTTATGTAGGAGACTATATAATTTTTCATGATACAGGAGCTTATGGTGCTTCAATGTCATCGAATTATAATACAAGACCACTAATTCAAGAAATATTATTACATAATAACAATTCTTTTATTATTCGAAGACGTCAAAAAATAGAAGAGATACTAAATTTAGAAAAACAATATTTTTTTAAAAAAATAATATTAAATTAATATAAAAAATATTTTTCACTTAACAGGATATGACTTAAACAATGTATATTATTTTTCCTAATATTGATCCTATTATTTTTTCTATTGGTCCTATCTCTGCTCATTGGTATGGCTTTATGTATCTTATTAGTTTCTTATTTGCTATATGGTATGGAAAAAAAAATAGTATCAAAAAAAAACAAATATGGTATAAAAAAAAAATAGAAACATTATTATATGCTATTTTTATAGGATCTTGTATTGGAGGTAGAATAGGATATATTATATTCTATAATTTTTCATATTTTTCCCAAAATATATTGTATTCGTTTTATATATGGAAAGGTGGTATGTCGTTTCATGGAGGATTAATTGGTGCTGTTATCACAATGTTTTATTTTTCTTTAAAATATAAAAAAAAAATATTAGAAATATCTGATTTTATTGTTCCATTAATACCTTTTGGTTTAGGTGCTGGAAGATTAGGTAATTTCATTAATAGTGAATTATGGGGTAGAGTATCAATAAATTTTTCATATGCAATGATTTTTCCTAACTCTCTAAATCAAGATTTGGAAAAAGTTAAAAAATATCCTGAATTAAAGCCTTTTTTAGATGAATATGGAGCATTACCACGTCATCCTTCACAATTATATGAGTTTTTTTTAGAAGGAGTAGTTTTATTTTTTATAATATATTTTTTTACAAAAAAAGATAGGCCAATAGGAAGTGTAAGTGGTTTATTTTTAATTTTTTACGGTGTATTTAGAATCATTGTAGAATTTTTTCGAGAACCTGATCCTCAAATAGGATTATTTAAGAATATAATTAGTATGGGTCAAATATTATCAATACCAATGATTATTACTGGATTAATTATTATGTTTAAAACTTTTTATAAAAACTGGATTATTGAAAAAAATGAAACAATATCTCACATTAATTAAAAAAATAATCAAAACTGGCAATTCAAAGAAAGACCGTACAGGTACAGGAACTCTATCTATTTTTGGTTATAATATGAAATTTAACTTAAAAAAAGGTTTTCCACTTCTTACAACAAAAAAATGTCATATTCCATCTATTATACATGAGCTTTTATGGTTTTTAAAAGGTGAGACTAATATTAAATATCTCAAACAAAATAAAATATCTATTTGGAATCATTGGGCAGATGAATTTGGAGATGTTGGTCCAATTTATGGAAAACAATGGAGAAGCTGGAATACATTAGAAAATAATAATATTGATCAAATTAAGAATATATTAATACAGATAAAAACAGATCCAGATTCTCGTAGAATTTTAGTTTCTAGTTGGAATGTTGGAGAAATACATAAAATGAAGTTACCACCTTGTCATGTTCTTTTTCAATTTTATGTCTTTAAAAAAAAATTAAGTTGTCAGCTATACCAACGTTCTTGTGACGTATTTCTTGGATTACCTTTTAATATAGCTAGTTATGCAATACTCATACATATGATAGCACAACAATGTGATTTAGAAGTAGGAGAATTTTTATGGACAGGTGGAGACGTTCATTTATATAATAATCATATAGAATTAGCAAAAAAACAAATACTTAGAACTCCTAGATCACTTCCAAAATTAATTATTACTCAAAAACCTCAATCATTATTTAAATATTCCTTTCAAGATTTTAAAATTGTTGGATATCATCCCTATCCTTCTATCAAAGCAAAAATATCTATATAAAGTTTATATTTAATAAAAGATATTTATACATCAACTTAAGTGAACTATCGCTATAATATGAAATATATATATATAAAAACTTGGGGCTGTCAAATGAATGAATATGATTCATCTATGATAGTTTCTTTATTGCAAGAAAAAAATCAATATTTTCTTACTAAGAATCCAGAAAACGCTGATGTTTTAATATTAAATACTTGTTCTATAAGAGAAAAAGCTCAAGAAAAAGTTTTTCATCAACTTGGAAGATGGAAAAAAATTAAAAATAAAAATTCGAAAGTTATTATTGCAGTAGGAGGTTGTGTTGCTACTCAAGAAGGCAAAGAAATTTATAAAAGAGCAAATTACGTAGATATAATATTCGGAACTCAAACTTTACATAAACTACCTCACATGATTTCTGAAGTAGAAAAACTTCGTAAATTATCTATAGATATTACTTTTCCTAAATTAGAAAAATTCAAATATGCTGTGCTACCTAAAAAAACAACATATACAGCATCAGTTTCTATTATGGAAGGATGTAATAAATACTGTTCTTTTTGTGTGGTACCGTATACAAGAGGAAATGAAATCAGTAGACCATGTGATGATGTTCTATTTGAAATATCAACATTAGCAGAACGAGGTGTCAGAGAGATAAATTTATTGGGACAAAATGTTAATGCATATCAAGGTCCAACTTTTAATGGAAAAATTTGCTATTTTTCAGAATTAATAAGATTAGTTGCTGAAATAGATGGTATTGATAGAATTCGATTTACGACTAGTAACCCCTTAGAATTTACAGACGATATTATTGAAGTCTATCAAGATACACCTAAATTAGTTAGTTTTCTTCATCTTCCTGTACAAAGTGGTTCTAATCGAATACTTCAATTAATGAAACGTTCATACACAATAGAAGACTATCAGTCTATTGTAGAAAAACTTCTTATTGCAAGACCAAATCTTCAAATTAGTTCTGATTTTATTGTAGGCTTTCCAGGAGAAACTGAAGTAGATTTTGAGAAAACGATGATGTTCATCAAAAAGATAAATTTTGACATGAGTTTTAGTTTTATATACTCTAACCGACCAGGAACACCTTCATCTGAAATGACAGATAATACTACTATACAAGAGAAAAAAAAACGATTATATATCTTACAAGAACGCATTAATATTCAAACCATGCTATGGAGTAGAAAAATGTTTGGAAGTATACAGTCTATTTTAGTAGAAGGTGTATCTAATAAGAATGCAATAGAATTATATGGCAGAACAGAAAATAATAGAATTGTTACTTTTCAAGGATCACCTAAGATAATCGGTCAATTTGTTAATTTAAAAATTGAAAAAATACATACACATTCATTAAAAGGACGAATAATTTAAATAATTAAAATAAAAAATATATGAAAAAAATTATTATTAACCTTCAATGCAGTTGTATAGAAAATCAACATATACCTCAAAAATATCTTTTTAAAAAATGGATACAAAAAATTTTATATGTAAAAAAAAACAATATAATAACGATTAGAATCGTAAATGAATTAGAAATCAAATATTTAAACTATATTTATAGAGGACAAAATAAAGCAACAAATGTTTTATCATTTCCTTTTAATAAATACGTAACAATCAATTATAAATTATTAGGAGATTTAGTTTTATGCAAAAAAATAATAGAAAAAGAAGCCTCTAGATATAATAAAAAATTAGAATCACATTGGGCTCATATGACAATACATGGAGTGCTTCATTTATTAGGATATAATCATAAAAATATTAAAGAAGCATATATGATGGAAAAAATAGAAAATAAAATAATGTTATCTTTAAATTATAAACAACCACACATTTAAAATTTTATTAATCTTTTATAAAAAATATTTTAACTCACGCTTTTCTACCATAGAATAGCATAACATATTTTCAAAATAGATAATCTAATACTATGAGTGATAATCATTCACAAAACTGCGATAAAATAAATAGAAAAGGTTTTTTTTCTATCTTATTGAATCAAATTTTTCATGATGAACCTAAAAATAGAGAAGAACTGTTAGTACTAATTCGTGATTCAGAACAAAATGAACTTATTGATCAAGATACTTGCGATATGCTAGAAGGAGTCATACATATTGCAAAAAAAAGAATTAAAGAAATAATGATTCCAAGAACACAAATGATAACATTAAAATTAAATTATAATTTAAATAAGTGTCTTGACATTATTATTGAATCTGCACATTCACGTTTTCCAGTTATGAGTAGTGATAAAAATTATGTTGAAGGATTTTTAATTGCTAAAGATTTATTACCTTTTATGAGAAATTCTACAGGTATTTTTTGTATTAAAAATATATTACGCTCAGCAGTTGTAGTTCCAGAAAGTAAACATGTAGATAGAATGTTAAAAGAATTTCGATCAAAAAGAAATCATATGGCAATAGTAATAGATGAATTTGGAGCTGTTTCCGGTTTAGTGACTATAGAAGACATACTGGAATTAATTGTTGGAGAAATACAAGATGAATATGATGATGAAGAAAAAATTAATATTAGAAAACTACAAAAATCTACATTTTCTGTTAGAGCACTGACAGAAATTAAAGAATTTAATGAAACGTTCAGTACTAATTTTAAAGATGACGAAGTAGATACAATAGGAGGATTAGTGATGAAGGAATTTGGTCATTTACCAAGTCGTGGTGAAAGTATTAATATTAATGATTACTCTTTTAAAATATCTATAGCAAATAGTAGCAAAGTTATACAAATACATGTCACTGTTCCAGATAATAAAATACCAATTTTAAAAGAAAAATAATGTTAATAATATTTTATTGTTAAATATTTTTAAAGCATCAACAAATAAATATAAAAAATGATTTTCTAATTAATATTAGAAAAATAATATTAATTACATATTTTATGATTGAGATAAAAAATGGAAAAAGAATATTTGCCCGAAAAAATAGAATTATATGTGCAAGAATATTGGAAACAAAATAAAACCTTTCAAGTAACTGAAGATCCTAAAAAAGAAAAATATTACTGTCTACCAATGATCCCATATCCTTCTGGAAAATTACATATGGGTCATGTAAGAAATTACACTATTAGTGATGTTATTGCTCGATATCAAAGAATGTTAGGAAAAAATGTCTTACAACCTATGGGTTGGGATGCTTTTGGACTACCTGCTGAAGATGCTGCTATAAAAAATAATACTGTTCCTTCAGCTTGGACTGATAACAACATAAAACATATGAAAAAACAATTACAATCATTAGGTTTTAGTTATGATTGGAGCCGAGAAATAACTACATGTAAGCCAGAATATTATCAATGGGAACAATGGTTTTTTACAAAATTATATGAAAAAAATTTAGTCTATAAAAAAAATAGTTTTGTAAACTGGTGTTCTTATGACAACACTGTTTTAGCGAATGAACAAGTAATTGATGGTTGTTGTTGGAGATGTCAGAATAAAATCAAAATAAAAAAAATTCCTCAATGGTTTATAAAAATAAGAAATTATGCTGAATCTTTATATCAAGATTTAAAAACATTAAATCAATGGCCTGAAAATGTAAAAAATATGCAACGGAACTGGATCGGCAGAACAAAAGGATTTGAAATTACTTTAAGTATTTTAAATAATAATAAAAAATTAAAGGTATTTACTAATAGATTAGATCTTATAATGGGTTCTACATTTGTTGTAATATCTCCTTGTCATAAATTATCTACAGATTTATCTAAAAAAAATATTCTTATTAAAAATTTTCTACAAAAATATAAGTATTTCTCTAAAGAAGAAATAGAAAAAGTAAAATATAAAGGTATTAATACTAATATGTTTGTGTTTCATCCAATTATAGAAAAAAAAATACCCGTTTGGATTGCTAATTTTACTCTACAATCATATGGAACAAAAGCATTATTATCTGTTCCTGGACATAATGAAAATGATTGGAATTTTGCCATACAGTATAATTTAGAAGTAAAGTATGTCATTTTAAATTCTGAAACACAAAAATTAAAGAAACATACTTCATTTATAGATACAAAGGGAATATTATTTAATTCTCAAGAATTTAACGGTCTAAATTTCCAAGAAAGTACCGAGGAAATAAAAAAAATACTATTTAAAAAGAAAATATTAAAGGAAAAAATTAAATATAAACTACAAGATTGGTGTGTATCTAGACAAAGATACTGGGGAGCACCCATTCCCATGGCAAAATTAAAAAATGGAAAATTTATACCCATTCCCGAAGATAAACTACCTGTTCTTTTACCAGATATTACAAATAGTATACATACTTCAGATAAAAATATTAATTCTAATTCTAAATGGACTAAAATTTTTATTGATGGTCATACGGCTATTAAAGAAACAGATACTTTTGATACATTTATGGAATCATCTTGGTATTATGCAAGATATACTTGTCCACACTTTAATAAAGGTATGATTGATCCAAGGGCATCTAAATATTGGCTTCCTGTTGATCAATACATTGGTGGGATAGAACATGCAATTATGCATTTAATGTATTTTAGATTTTATAATAAATTACTACGTGATTTTAAATTAGTTAATTTTGATGAACCAGTAAAAAATTTATTATGCCAAGGAATGGTACTTTCTGAAGCTTTTTATGAAATAGGAGACCATTCCCAAAGGAATTGGATTCACTCATCATCTGTGTTAAAAAAGCGTGATGAAAAAGGTAAAATTATTAGATCATATAATACAGAAGGTAAAGAACTAGTTTATGCAGGAATGATAAAAATGTCTAAATCTAAAAATAATGGTATTGAACCAGAATTAATAGTTAGACGTTATGGTGCTGATACAATTCGTTTGTTTATTATGTTTGCTGCTCCTGTAGAAGCATCTTTAGAATGGAATGAATCAAATTTAAAAGGAATCCATCGTTTTTTAAAAAAATTATGGATATTAATATTTCAATATATTCAAATAAGCACTACACATAAAAATATGAATTTTAAATATTTAAATTCTCAACAAACTGAATTACGTTGTCAATTACATAAAACCATAAAAAAAGTTTCTGATGATATAAGTCGTCGAAAATCATTTAATACTGCTATTTCCGCAATTATTAAACTAGTAAATCGACTAGTAAAAGCTCCAATGGAAGAAGAACAAGACAAATCTATTTTAAGAGAATCTTTAATTGCTATAATTAAAATGCTTTATCCATTTACACCTCATTTTTGCTTTTTTGTTTGGAAATATTTTAATAAAAAAATTTCTATCGATCATGAAAAATGGCCTATTTATAATGAAAAAATAATATTAAAAAAACATAATATTCTTATTATTCAAATTAATGGAAAAAAAAGAAATACTATAGAAATATCTAATATTTTAAATAAAGAAGAAGTCTTTTTTCTAGCTCAAAATCAAATAGTTATAAAGAAATATTTACAAGATAAAAAAATAAAAAAAATAATATATATTCCACATAAAATTATAAATTTTGTAACATCATAATACAATAATCTTTTTGAAAATAACATCATGACCTTAAATGAATATTATACAACCAGCACAACTAAAAGAACATTTAATTAAAAATTTATATTCTTTCTATGTTCTTTTAGGAGAAGATTTTTGTTTAATAAATAAAAATCAAGATTTAATCTTAAAATATGCCAATCAAAAAGGATTTATAGAAACAATCACTATTGATATAGAACAGAATAAAGATTGGGAGAAAGTGATTCGTTTTTGTCAAACAAGAAATTTATTTTTTAACAAAACAATTTTAATTATTAATTTTATTATTAACACACTTAATATTGTATTAATTAAAAATATCAATAAAATATCTTTTTTATTACATATAGACATTTTAATAATATTAAAATTAAATCATCTATCAGGATCTAGCCAAATAAAAAAAATATTACATACATTACAACTTAATAGTAATATAGTTTCTTGTTTTACACCCTATAATTTAAATTTCACTAATTGGGTTTTATATGAAATTGAAGAGAAAAATATAAATATAGAAAAAAAAGCTTTTTTTTTATTATGTAAATACTATGAAGGAGATACTTTATTTATATATAAAATTTTAGATATACTATTAATGACATATCCTAACACCTGTATTTCAGTAGATGAAATTAAAAAAATTATTCTTGATTTTTTTAATTTTTCAGAGTTACATTGGATTAATGCTATTTTTCAAGGCCAAATAAAAAAGGCTATGTATATTCTAAATACATTTCATAAAAAAAGACATAATCCTCTTATTTTGATACGTTCTTTGCAAAAAGATTTACTAAAATTAATTTATATGAATCGTGAAAAAAATATAAACATTAATATGTTATTAAAACAATACAACATTTCAAGTGCACGACATAAATTTTTTATGTATGCTTTAAAAAAAATTAATAATCAAAATTATTTTAAAGCAATTAGAATTCTAGTAAATATAGAAATAAATATTAAAAAAAAATATAATAATTCTGTATGGATGCAATTACAAAAATTGACTTTAATGTTAAGTTCACTTGTATTTTATACATAAAAAAATTAAAAATGAAAAAATTACATGTAATATTTGGTGGAAATTTTGATCCTATTCATTATGGTCATATTTATTCTGCTGAAAAATTAGCACAAAAATTATCTATAAAAAAAATAATATTATTACCAAATAATAATCCTCCACATCGAGATCAAACAAAAACATCTATAACAGATAAAATTAATATGATTAAACTTGCAATTCGTCATCATTCTTTATTTGAAGTATCTTATCTAGAAACAGAAAGAAAACATATTTTCTTCACTATAGATACATTAAAGAAAATTAGAAAAAAAATTGGTTTTGTACAATCTTTATGTTTTATAATAGGAGAAGATAACTTTTACAAGTTTACTTTATGGAAAGATTGGAAAACAATATTATCATACAGTCACTTATTAATTTGTCCTCGAAAATATGCAAAAAAAAAAACAATTATGCATTAAAAAAATGGATTGACTCTCATATTATAAGAGATTCTAATTTACTACATCATAAACCATTTGGATTTGTTTTTTTTTTAGATATTGATATTATCAATATCTCTTCTAGTCAAATAAGAAGAAACTATTCTTCTGGTAAAAGTTCATATGGACTGTTACCGCCAATAGTACATAAATATATTATATCAAAAAAATTATACTATAATGTATAGTAGAATTATATTTACTAATTTTTTAAAAAAATATTTTAATACAATCATGAAAAAAAATAATAATACAATATTAAATTTAATTGGACTAAGATGTCCAGAACCAATTATGGTTATTCGAAAAACACTTCGAAAAATGAAGAAAAATGAAAAAATATTAGTTGTAGCAGATGATCCATCTACAAAAAGAGATATTCCAAATTTTTGTTATTTTATGGAACATCAATTAGTCGAACATGAAATTAAAATTAAACCGTATCGTTATTTATTAAAAAAAGGATTATAAATTACAAAATTTAAAATTCAAATTATCAAAAAATATTGAATATATACACTTAAAATTTAATATATTAAAATATATAAAAAATATAGTGTATATATTACTAATATAATTATTCAATTTCAAAAAATATTATATATTAATTAATATATTTAACATTCTTCTTAAAGGTTCCGCAGCACCCCATAATAATTGGTCTCCTACAGTAAAAGCAGATATATATTTCGTACCCATATTCAATTTTTTCAAACGACCTATTGGTATCTTTAATGTACCAGTTACAGCAGATGGAGTTAATTCTGATAATGTATCTTCTACAGTATTAGGAATGATATTTACCCAATCATTATGATTAGCAATGATGTCTTCAATATTCTCTAAAGATAAATCTTTTTTTAATTTAATGATAAATGATTGACTGTGACATCTAAGAGAACCAATTCGTACGCATGTACCATCAATTAAAAACTTATTTTTAAAACCTAAAATCTTATTAGTTTCAGATTGACCTTTCCATTCTTCACGAGTTTGTCCATTATTCATTTCTACATCAATCCAAGGTATTAAACTACCAGCTAATGGTATAGAAAAATTTTTAATAGGAAACTCATCGCTACGAGATATTTGCGTTACTTTACGCTCAATATCTAAAATTGATAAAGATGGATTAGATAAATCTTGAGAAATAGAATTATATAACATTCCCATTTGTTCTAATAACTCTATCATATGACGCGCACCAGCACCAGATGCTGCTTGATAGGTAGAAAAAGAAATCCATTCAATTAATTCTCTTTGAAATAAACCACCTAAAGACATAAGCATTAAACTAACTGTGCAATTGCCACCTATAAAAGTTTTAATTCCATTACTGATAGAATTTTTTATTACACCATAATTAACTGGATCTAATATAATTGTAGAATCATTTTCCATTCTTAAAAGAGAAGCAGCATCTATCCAATAACCTTTCCAGCTATATTGTTTTAATCTTGGATATATTTCTTGAGTATAAAGACTACCTTGACACGTGATAATAATATCCATTTGTTTTAATAAATCAATATCATACGCATCTTTTAAAGTATCAGGTAATACGTGTTTGATTATAGGAATATCTTGACCACATTGAGATGTTGAAAAAAAAATAGGACGAATGTTTAGAAAATCATTTTCTTCTTCCATACGTTTTAACAAAACTGATCCTACCATTCCACGCCAACCAATTAATCCAACACATTTCATCATTAATACACGGATTATTTACATTAAAAATAATTTTTTTAATTATGATAATTAATTTATTTAAAATAAAATTTTCCGGCTCCTTAAGATAATAAGTAAAAGAATGTTAATTAAATATAAATTTAATATAAGAAAAATATATACTCAATATAAGATGTTAAAAAAATTTTATTAAAAATATTGAAATAGAAAACTCTATTTTAATTTTAAATATACTATAAAATTATACTTTTATATTAAAAAATATTTATATAATTGTTTTTTTATAAAATTAATAAAACATTTATTTATAGCATCTATTCAAAAAAGTTAAAACGTTTTATATAAAAATTTCTATTTTAAAAGGATATGATAAATTAAAATGACTGAAATAATTTCTACTACTATATTACTGATTCTAATTATGGATCCTTTAGGAAATCTTCCAATATTTATGACAGTATTAAAACATCTAGAAGCAAAACGACAAAGAATCATAATTATACGAGAAATGGTGATAGCGTTAATTGTTATGCTATTATTCTTGTTTGTTGGAGAAAAAATACTTATTATTCTAAATTTAAAAACTGAAACTGTTTCTATATCTGGTGGTATTATTTTATTTTTAATTGCTATTAAAATGATTTTTCCTTCTGAAGAAAATAATAATGGAGTTTCTTCAGATGAAGAACCCTTTTTAGTACCTTTAGCTATCCCATTAGTTGCAGGTCCATCTTTATTAGCAACATTAATGTTATTATCACATCAATATCTACATGATATGTCTTATTTAGTTTTATCATTACTAATAGCATGGTGTTTTACCATGATAATATTATTATTATCTGGTTTATTTTTAAAATTGTTTGGTGCTAAAGGTGTTAATGCTTTAGAACGTCTTATGGGATTAGTTTTAATCATGCTTTCAACTCAAATGTTTCTTGATGGTATTAGAGCATGGTTTAAAAATTAAAAATTTTTTATAAAAAATATATAAAATAATTTTTTAATTCACAGTAAATATTATTACTACTATTATAAGTAATAATTAAAATGCATATTACTATAAAAAAGGCATTATTATGACTATTCAAAAAATGACTTCATTAAATATAACTGGAAAAACCGTTTTAATAAGAAGTGATTTAAATGTTCCTATAAAGAATGGAATCATTCAGTCTGACGCTAGAATACTAGCTGCTCTTCCAACTATTGAATTAGCAATTAAAAAAAGAGCTAAAGTCATTATAATGTCTCATTTAGGAAGACCTAAAGAAGGAATGTATACAAAAAAATATTCTTTATTTCCTATATTTGAATATTTAAAACAAAAACTACATCAAACTAATATCTATTTTTTGAACGACTATACAAAAGATATTAAACTTGATTTAGGAGAAGTAGCTATTTTAGAAAACGTTCGTTTTAATAAAGGCGAATTAAGCAACAGTAATGAACTATCTAAAAAATATTCTGATTTGTGCGATATATTTATCATGGATGCTTTCGGTAGTGCACATAGAATGCAAGCATCTACTTATGGTGTTGGAAAATTTGTTAAAATTGCATGTGCTGGATTACTTTTAATAAAAGAAATTAAAGAATTAAAAAAAGCATTAAAAAATCCAAAGCGTCCTATGACAGCTATCATCGGTGGATCTAAAGTATCTACTAAATTTGATATACTAAATAAATTATGTGAAATCGCAGATACTGTAATAGTAGGCGGTGGCATCGCTAATACTTTTTTAGCTATTGATTATAAAATTGGAAAATCATTACACGAATTAGATTTCATATTTGAAGCTAAAAAATTACGTGATAAGTACAATATTATTGTACCAATCGATTCTCGTGTTGGAAGAAATTTTAATAAAACTGAAAAATCTATAATTAAATCACCTAGTAATATTAAAGAAGATGAAGAAATCATGGATTTCGGTGATAAATCTATTGAAAATGTTCTTAAAGTTATTAGAAAATCTCAAACAATTATTTGGAATGGTCCAGTCGGAGTATTTGAATTTCCATATTTTCGAAAAGGGACTGAAATAATTGCTAAAGAAATTGCAAAAAGTAATGCATTTTCAATAGCTGGAGGAGGTGATACATTATCTGTGATCGATATGTTTAATATAAAAAATGATATCTCTTATATTTCAACTGGAGGAGGAGCATTTTTAGAATTTATAGAAGGCAAAAAACTACCTGCAATTTATATTCTAGAAGAAAACTTCAAACTGAATAATATAATTAATTATAACTTTTAATCTTATCAGATAGGAAAAAAATTGAACATTCTAAATATCATTAAACCTGGTGTTGTAACTGGTGATGAAGCTCGAATAATATTTGAATTTGCAAAAAAAAAGGGATTTGCAATACCAGCTGTGAATTGCATAGGAACTGACTCTATAAATGCTGTATTGGAAACTTCTGCTAGAGTACAATCTCCAGTTATCATACAATTTTCTCATGGAGGAGCTTCTTTTATTGCGGGAGGATATCAAAAAAAATCTTTACTTGATCAAGAACAATCAATTAAAGGAGCAATATCTGGAGCTCAGCATGTACATTTAATGGCAAAATATTATAATGTTCCAGTAATACTTCATACAGATCACTGTTCAAAAGAAATATTATCATGGATTGATGGATTGTTAGAGTATGGAGAAAATTTCTATAAAAAAAATAGACGACCTCTTTTTACTTCTCATATGATTGATCTATCTAAAGAAAGCTTAGAAGAAAATATATCAACTTGTAGAAAATATTTAAAGATAATGAAAAAAATTAATATGATGTTAGAAATAGAATTAGGATGTACAGGAGGAGAAGAAGATGGGGTAGATAATACCAAGATAGATAAAGAATTACTTTATACACAACCTAAAGATGTTAATTATGCTTATGAAAGACTAAATAAAATTAGCCATAATTTTAGTATTGCAGCCTCATTTGGTAATATACATGGTGTCTATCAACCTGGAAATGTTGATCTTCGACCTATTATTTTAAAAAATTCACAAGAATATGTAAGTATGAAACATAATCTACAAAAAAATCCATTAAATTTAGTTTTTCATGGTGGTTCAGGTTCAAATTCACAAGAAATACAAGAATCTATAAAATATGGCATTGTTAAAATGAATATTGATACTGATATACAATGGGCAACATGGAATGGTGTTTTAAAATTTTACAAAAAAAATAAAGAATTTTTACAGCATCAGTTAGGAAATCACAATGATAAACACAAACCAAATAAAAAATATTATGATCCAAGATCATGGATAAGAGAAGCACAAAAATCAATGTCTATTAGATTAGAGACATCATTTAAAGAATTGAACGCTTTTAATATACTTTAAAAAATCTGTATAAAATATTTATTTTATATTCCGGGGAATAATTAACAATATTCTCCGAAAATTCTTTAACTAAATATTATACTTCATATATTGAAATATAAATCATACATTTATTAAAAAATTACTAATAATACTAATTATAGAGATAATAATGGATGAATTAAACGTAGTAAATGATATTAATCATGCAGGAAACTGGTTAATACGCAATCAAGAATTACTATTTGAATACATGATCAATCTAACATCTGCAATTATTATTTTAATTGCCGGAATGTTCATATCTAAAATAATATCAAACGGAGTTAATCAGGTATTAATTACACGTCGTATTGACGCTACTATTGCTGGTTTTCTTTCTGCATTAATGCGATATATTATTATTACTTTTACTTTAATTGCGGCACTAGGTCGAATTGGAGTACAAACCACATCAGTTATTGCTATATTAGGAGCAGCTGGTATGGCGATAGGTTTAGCTCTTCAAGGTTCTTTATCTAACTTTGCAGCTGGTGTATTATTAGTTACTCTACGACCATTAAAAACTGGAGAATATGTTGATTTAGGTACTGTATCAGGTACAGTACTAAATATTCATATTTTCTATACGACATTACGTACTTTAGATGGGAAAATAGTAGTAGTTCCTAATAATAAAATTATATCTGGTAATATTATTAACTATTCAAGAGAACCTGCACGTCGTAATGAGTTTATTATAAGTGTATCATATAATAGCGATATTGATTTAGTCATTAAAATTTTAAAAACAGTAATAGAAAATGAAGATAGAGTAATTAAAGATCGAGATATTATTGTTGGTTTAAGTGAATTAGCTCCATCTTCTTTAAATTTTATAGTCCGCTGTTGGAGTAATACTAATGATTTAAATCCAGTATACTGGGATTTGATGGCTAACTTTAAAAAAGCTTTAGATAAAAATAATATTAACATTCCTTATCCTCAAATAGATGTTCATCTTTATAAAAAATAGATGTTCATCTTTATAAAAAAATCAAGATAATATAAATTATATATATTTTCTTTTTTAAATTTTTTATATTTATTTCATACAAATAGGTTCGTATGTTTATCGTTTATAAATCTAATAAACTAAATACGCTATTATCAATAGCATCTAAAATTATTGAAAAAAAACCACTTGATAATATTTTTGAAAAAGAAATTTTTGTTAATGATAATGCAATATTATTTCAATATTTAAATATATTTATTGCTAATAATAACGGAATTTCTTCTAATTTAAAACTTTTTCATCCTAATGATTTTATATGGAAATTATTTAAATATTGTTTATGTAAAAAAAATCTAAAAAAGACATTTAAAGAATCTACTATGACCTTAAAAATCATGAAAATTTTAAATAAAAAAAAGACATTTAAACATATTAATATAACAAGTAATAAAATAAAAAAATTTAAATTTTCATTTTTAATGGCTAATATATTTAAAAAATATCTTTTTTATCGCCCTGATTGGATTAATTTGTGGGAAAAAAAACAAAATATATCAATTTTTGATAAAAGTGACGAATGGCAAATGAAATTATGGAGAGAAATGATCAAAAATGATGATGAAAATATTCATTTATCAAGATATCATTTTTCTAATTTATTCTATTCTTTTCAAGAATCACTAAACCTAGAAGTAATTAAAAGATATCTTCCTAATCGTTGTTTTATTATTTCTTCTTTTGCATTAACCCCTTCTTACATGCAAATTTTAAAAAAAATTAGTATCTATATAAATATTTATTTTTTATATATAACTCCATCTAAAAACAATGCGTTAAAAAATTCACTAATGAATTTATGGGGACAATATGAATTATATTATAAATTATATATGACTGATTCTAAAAAAATGAAAATAATAAATAATTTTAAACAAAATAAAGAGAACAATTTATTAAATAACATTAAGAATGATCTATTAAAAGATAATATTTTAAAAAAAAAAGATTAATAGAAACAACTGATCAATCGATTTCTATAAGTATTTGTTATAATAAAAAAAATGAAATTGAAATTCTACATAAAAAATTATTATTTTTTTTTAGCAATTATGCTGATCTTAAACCTAGTGATATAGTGATCACTTCATTTTCTCTTAATGATTATATTTCATATATTCATTCAACATTTACTTCAATAACAAACAAAAAACAAATTCCTTTTTTCATTTCTACAAAATATTCTAAAAAAACAGAAGTAATATTATTAGTTTTTAATAAACTATTAAACTTATCTAATAGTCGTTTTAAAAATAAAGAAATACTAGAATTATTTGATATACCAGAAATAGCAAAGCATTTTAATATTTTAGAAGAAGAAATAGGTATTTTATATAATTGGATAGAAGAAGCAAATATTCGATGGGCTATTGATGAAAAACACAAAAATAATTTATTATTTCCTGAAAATAAACAAAATACCTGGTTTTATGGTATTGAAAAATTAATTCTTAGTTACGCTATGAATGATACAAAAAGTATGTGGAATAATATTTTAGCCTGTAGTTTTATTAATGGTTCTAGAGCAGATTTAATAGGAAAATTAATTATATTTATTAATACGCTAAAAAAATGGCAAAAAAAATTGTCAAAACCGCAACATCTTATATATTGGCGTTCATTGTCTAAAGATTTAATAAATGATTTTTTCTGTAAAAATGACCTAATAAATAGTACTATGCAAATCATTCAAAAAAATTGGATTAAAATGATAGATGACTGTTTATTATCTAATAATAATAATAAAATTTCTATTGAAATACTAAAAAAAATATTTAACTATAAATATAATTATATTGATAATAAAACTTATTCACCAGGTGTAGTGAATTTTTGTCATCCTTCTTCTGTATGCTTTATTCCTTTTAAAATAATATGTTTTATTGGAGCTGATGGCAAAAACATTCCTAAAAAAAATAATTTAGATAATTTTAACTTATTAAATAAATATTCATTAATTGGTGATCCTGATTTTTATCAAAAATACTCTTATTTATTTCTGCAAAGTCTTTCTTGTGCAGAAAAATATTTTTATATAAGTTATGTTGGATATTCTATTAAAGATGATAGTAAAATATATCCTTCAGTTCTAATTAATCAATTATTAAATTATATATCATTAAATTTTTATTTAATAGGAAATAAATCTTTAAGCATACAAGAAAATGTAAAAAAAATAACTACACATTTATGTACAACATATAAAAAAGAATATTTTTACAAAAAAAAGAATATAGATTGCTTAATAATAAAAAATTCTATAGATATATATAAAAATATAGATTCAAATAAAAAAAATAATATTGCATTTAAAAAAAATATTTTCAATTCAATCCATTTAATTGATTTAATACATTTTTGGAAAAATCCAATACGTTATTTTTGTAATCATCGTTTAAATATAAAATTTGACTTGAAAAATAAACAAATTAGTACGACAGAACCGTTCTTAGTTCACAAGTTAGATGTATTTAAAATAAAAGATACTTTATTAAATATAATGATCAAAAATGAAAATACAAAAAAAATATTTCAATATTATATTCTTTCTGGAAAGTTACCTAATAACTACTTCAAAACAGTATTTTGGAGTAAAACGATAAAAGAAATGCAGTCAATAGCAAAATTAGTTAGTCACTATAAAATATTTACAACAGAAAAACATATCAATCTAAATATTGGAAAATATCAAATAAAAGGTATTTTACCTGAAATACAAAAAACAGGTTTACTACGTTGGAAACCTAATATCATTAATCATAGTGATCGCATATCTTTATGGCTAGAACATTTAATTTATTCTATTATCAGTGAATCTGGAGAAAGTAAAATTATAGGAGATAAAAATCGAATATGGTCTTTTAATCCTTTAAATTCTAAAATAGCATATGATTATCTTCTAAAATATATAGAAGGATATATAATAGGTTCTAAAGAACCATTATTTTTAATAAAATCAGGTGCATATTGGCTTGATCAAATTTATGATATAAAAAATCATTCTATTAAAAATGATAATGATTCTAAAAAGAAAGCACATAAAAAACTATTAGAAATATGGATAGGTAATAATTATCTTAAGGGAGAACAAGAAGATTTTTATATTAAAAATATAATTCAAAAATTAAATACAAAAAATATAAAAAAAATTTGTCAAGCAGCTAAAGTATGGTTAATTCCGTTATTAAAAAACAAAAAAAATACAAGTAAAAAATAATATGAATATTCATCATATGAAACAATTAAATATCTTTAAAATATCTATGACAGGTATAACTTTAATAGAAGCTTCTGCTGGAACAGGAAAAACTTTTACAATAATACTATTATATCTACGTTTATTATTAGGTATTGGAGAAAAACAAAATAATATTAAAAAGTTGTTAATACATGAAATATTAGTAGTTACTTTTACAAATGCTGCAAAAGAAGAATTATATATACGAATTAAAAATAGCATTGAAAAATTATATATAGCTTGTGTTAATAAAAAAAGTAAAGATCCATTTTGTCGTTTTTTTTTAAAAAAAATTCATAATATTAAAGAAGCTATTGACGTACTAAAGACAGCACAGAATGATATCAATAATATTTCTATATATACAATACATGGTTTTTGTCAACAAATATTACAACTACATACTTTTCATTTTCATGCTATTTTTAAAGAAAAAATAGTTGAAAACGAAGATAAGTTATATTTACAAGCTACACAAGATTTTTGGAGGTGCTATTTTGATGATTTACCAGATAATATTATTAAAATAATATATCAATATTATAATGGTCCAGATGATCTTTTAAAGAAAATTAAACCTTTTTTAACTTTACCACTAATAAATCTCAAAAAAAACATTACAAATGAAACAATAGTTCTCTTGCATCAAAAAAATATTAAAACAATAGAAATTTTTAAAAAAAATTGGTTAAATAATTCTAAATTAATACTGAAAACAATCAATAACTTACATATTAATAAAAAAATATATAATCATTTTAATATTTCTAGATGGATTAATACTATTACAGTATGGTCAAAATCTACCACTGAAAATTATACAATCCCAGATTCTTTAAAATATTTTACAACACAAAAGATAATAGAAAATACTATAGAAAAAACTCTTTTAAATCATGTAATTTTTAAAGACACGGAAAAAATATTAAAAAAAAATTTTTCATTAAAAAAGATTTTTATATTGGACGCTATTAAAAATATTTCTAAATTGGTACTACAGGAAAAAGAAAAAAAATCATTATTAGGATTTAATGATTTATTAAGTCTTCTCTTAAAAACTATAAAAAAAGAAATATTTTTAAAAGATTTAATAAGTCAAAAGTTTCCTGCAGTATTTATTGATGAATTTCAAGATACAGATATTGAACAATATGAAATATTTAATATTATATATAAAAAAAATAAAAAAACAGCATTATTTCTAATTGGAGATCCAAAACAAGCAATATATAGTTTTAGAGGAGCAGATATTTTTTCTTACTTATATGCAAAATCTCAAATAAAAAAACAATATTATCTTGATACTAATTGGAGATCTTCAATTAATATGTCTAAAAGCATTAATTTTTTATTTTCTAAAAATAATCGACCTTTTATATTTGAAAATATTCCATTTATTCCTACTATTCCTGCTATAAAAAATTCAATAATGAATTTTACTATTGAAGGAAAATCACAAACCCCAATAACATTTTTTTTTAATCATGAAAAAGAAATTTATTTAGATGATTATCAGATTTGGATTTCTAAGAAATGTGCAAATGAAATTAGCTATTGGCTAACTCACTCAATAAAAAAAACAGCTATAATTAGAACTAAAGATAAAGAAAAAATTCTTAAAGCTAATGATATTGCTATATTAGTAAGAAATGGAAAAGAGGCTAATTTTATTCAACAAGAATTAAAAAAAAATAATATACATTCAATCTACTCATCATCTAAAAATAGTGTATTTCAAACTTTTGATGCTCAAGAATTACTTTGGATACTACAATCTATTCTAGAACCAACTAATAAAAATTTTTTACAACAATCTAGTTCAACACATATTTTAAAACAATTATTATGTGTAAATAAGAATATGTCAAAAGATGAATCTGTATATTTTTTAGTATCAAAATTATATGAATATTATGACATCTGGGGAAAAATAGGTATTTTTCCTATGACTCAAAAAATAATATTAGACTATCAAAAAAATTCAAACGATTCAGAAATAAATATAAACTGTCAAAAAAATTTTAATTTTTTACATATAGCAGAATTATTACAAGAAAAATTTAGGTTTTTTTACAGAAGAAACTCTTTAATTCGTTGGTTTCAAAGTAAAATTTTACAACAAACACAACCTGATTATAATGAAAACATTAGATATCTAGATGAATCAGAAGCAGTTAAAATTATTACTATACATAAATCGAAAGGTCTAGAATATCCTATTGTTTGGATACCTTTTGGCATAGATTTTAATCCAGTAAAAAATATTATCTACCATAGTAAAAAAAATTTCAAAACATTTTTTGATATAGAAAAAAATGATAAAAATTTTAAAATAGCAGAAGAAGAAAGATTAGCAGAAGATATACGTTTTTTATATGTTGCACTTACAAGATCAACTGTTCACTGTAGTATTGGAATAGGATGCCTATCAAAAAAAAAGATAAAAAATAGACAGTATAGTGACCTTCATCATAGTGCTCTAGGATATATCATACAAAATGGCAAAACTATGAATTATGAAAATCTATCGATCACTTTAGATAAATTAAGTCAAAATAATTTGATAGAAATTAAAAATACAAATAGCAAGTTAAAACTAAATATTAACAAAAAAAATATTTATTTATTATATACATATCATTTTTTAAATAAAAATATCAATAATACTTGGAATATCACAAGCTTTACTCAATTACAAAAAGAAAATAAATTATTAACATATACGAAAAAAAAAGAAATATTACAGCATATATTCCTAGAAAAAAAAATAACAAAACTAACAATACATAATTTTCCTAACGGAAAAAAAACAGGATTAATGATGCATTATATACTAAAAAATATCAATTATTTAAATCAAAAAAATCAAAATTGGTTCTCTGATATTTTACAAAAATATAATATACAAAAAAAATGGACTTTAACATTAAAATCATGGATTTTTAATATTATTAATATACCATTAAAAGATACAAAAATTATCTTATCAGAACTAAAGAAAGAATCATATGTAACAGAATTAGAATTTTTTTTACCTATTAAAAAAATTTTATCTAGTAAAATGTTCAATAACATTATTCAGTCTGCTGATTCCATATCTATGATTTCTCCAAAGTTTTTTTTTAACCCTATTACAGGAATATTAAGAGGATTTATTGATTTATTTTTTATTTATAATAAGAAATATTATATATTAGATTATAAATCTAACTGGTTAGGAAAAGATAATAATTTTTACTCTATGCAATCTATAAAAAAAGAAATTATCAATCGTCGATATGATATACAATATCAAATATATACTGTAGCAATACATAAATACTTAGAAAAAAAAATAAAAAATTACAACTATCAAAAAGATTTTGGTGGTGTTTTTTATATTTTTTTACGAGCAGTAAACAATCAAGAAAATCATGGAATATTTTATACTATGCCTAATTATTCTCTAATAAAAAAGTTAGTAACTTTAATGTCATAGAAAAATACAATGAATAACAATTAATATATGATAAAATTATTAAAAACAGCTGTAATAAAAAAAAATATTCGTCCAATTGATTTTTATTTTTCACAATTGGTTGCAAAAAAAAATTCTATTTTAATGTTAGTAGCAGCATGTATCAGCTATGAAACTAATAATGGTTATACTTTTTTACCAATAGAATATTTTGAAAAAAATTATTTTTTTTCTAGTACAAATAAAAAGTTTATAGAAAAAATTTTAATTACTTTAGAGAAAAAAATAAATTGGTCGGTAGAATTAGTAAAACTATTAAAACATACATCTGTCAGTAATGGTTCTCATCCTACACCTATAGTCTTATTTAATAAAAAAATATATCTTTATAAGATGTGGAAAGCTGAAAGTAATATTTTAAAATATTTGTATGATAAAAATAAAAACAATAAAATTGATTATAAAAAATGTTCAAAAATACTAGATAATTTATTCCCTAAAAATATTAAAAATATCCAAAAAATAGCAGTTGCACTGACCTTAATAAATAATATAACATTTATTATGGGTGGACCGGGCACTGGAAAAACTACTACTATATTAAAAATAATTATTGCATTAATTAAAAATACATCAAAAGAAATAAAAATTCAATTATCTGCACCTACTGGAAAAGCAGCAATACGTTTAAATGAAGTTATAAAAAACAATATTTTTGATTATTATCTTCTTCAAAAAGAAAAAAATTATCTTCCATCTAGCGCAATAACAATACATCAACTATTAGGAATACAAAAAATATCGCAAAAAAGTTTTTTTAATAAAAATAAATTATTAGATATAGATGTATTAATTATTGATGAAACTTCAATGATAGATCTTTTAATGATGGAAAAAATATTTCATGCAGTATCAAAAAATACTAAATTAATTTTTATAGGAGATCATAATCAATTATGTCCAATAGAATCAGGATCTATTTTAAAAAAAATATTTTATTACGCGAATTATGGATATAATAATAAAACTTTATCGATTCTTGAAAAAATCACTAAATATAAATTTTTGAATAAAATATATAAAATGGAAAATAATTTTATAGGTAATAATATATGTATATTAAAGAAAAACTATAGATTTAATAAAAATTCAGGAATTTATATCTTATCAAATGCAATATATAACGAAAATAAAGAAACTATAAACAGTTTATTTACAAACTCTATAAAAAATGTTTTTTTTCATGAAATTAATAACATGAAAGAATATCAGAAAATGATTAAAAAAATTACTTTATATTATAATATTTTTTGGGAGAAAATAAATAAAAAATCAAATATGCATGAAATTATAGAAAGTTTTCAAAATCATCAAATATTGTGTATGTTAAATGATGGTCTATTCGGGGTAAACATGTTAAATAAACAGTTAGAAGAATATATGTATCAAAAAAAAATAATTCAATATTTTTATGCTGATAATCAATTATGGTATATAGGAAAACCTATTATGATTACTTCTAATAATAAAACTCTAGATTTATTTAATGGAAATATAGGTATTACTAATATTAATAATAAAGGTGTTATTCAAGTTTCTTTTTTAAAAGAAAAAAATATAATTCAAAATATTCCTATAAATATTTTAAAAAACTATAAAACGGCTTGGGCTCTTACTGTACATAAAGCACAAGGCTCTGAATTTATGAATACATCTTTAGTACTACCAAATTTTTATTCAGATTTTTTAAATAAAGATATTTTATATACCGGCGTTACAAGATCTCGGAAAACATTAAATATTTTTTCTAATAAAGATATTTTTATAAAAACTATTTTTAATAATAGAAAAAAAATAGATAGTATTAATTATTTATAATATCTTATAGTCATTAATAATTGTAATTTATCCAAATACATCAATCATTAATATTTTAGAACGACGTTGATAATTGTACATTTTCTTTTTACTTTCAGGTAACATATCAACATCAACTAATATAAAACCTCTTTCTTGAAACCAATGAATACTTTTAGTCGTTAATACAAAAATTTTTTTTAAATTCATTTCTTGAGCATGAATTTTTATTTTCTTTAGTAATAAATCTCCTCTAGAAGAATTTCGATAATCAGGATGAACAGCTACACAAGCCATTTCTCCTATTTGTTCTTTTAAAAAAGGATACAATGCTGCACAAGCAATTGTTAAATTATCACGTTCAATAATAGTAAATTTATCAACTTCAATTTCTAATTGTTCTCTAGATCTACGAACTAAAATACCTTTTTTTTCTAAAGGTCGAATTAATTCTAATATTCCCCCAATATCATTAATACTAGCTCGTCTTATTTTTTCTGCGGATTCCATAACCATCTGTGTACCAATTCCATCACGAGAAAATAATTCTTGTAGTAAAGCTCCATTTTTATGGTAGCTAATTAAATGACTACGATTTACTCCTCTTTTACAAGCTTTTATTGCACCTCTTAAAAAACGAACAGTTGAAGAGATATAATCACCTTTTTTTTCTAATTTATTGATTTTATATTTAATATCATCGGGAAGTAATTCAGAAATAATTTTACCTTCATCATTAATAACTCCTTGTTTACTACAAAAACCAATCATTTTCTCTGCTTTTAATTCAATACTGACTTGAGTTGCTATTTCTTCAGAAGTTAAATTAAAACTTTCTCCTGTTACAGATACTGCTACTGGACCAATTAAAACTATAGCTCCATTTTTTAATTGACAATCAATCGCTCTTTTATCAATCCTTCTAATTCTACCACTATGACAATAATCTATACCGTCGTCTACACCTAGTGGTTGTGCAATAATAAAATTACCGCTGACTACATTAATATTAGCACCCTGTAGAGGAGTATTACTTAAACTCATTGATAAACGTGCTGTAATATCAAGCTGTAATCTTCCTGCAGCTTTTTTTACTTGCTCTAAAGAAACTAAATCAGTAATTCGTGTATATTTATGATATATAATTTTAATATTCTTTTCATTTAAACTAGCATTAATTTGAGGACAAGAGCCGTATATAACAACTAAACGAATTCCTAGGCTATGTAATAATCCTATATCATTAATAATACCAGAAAAATTTCCATATTTAATTGCTTCGCCACCTAACATTATTACAAATGTTTTTCCTCGATGAGCATTAATGTAAGGAACGCTGTGACGGAAACACTGAACTAATTCAGTAGTACGTTCTTTCATGACAATCCTCTTGCATTTTTACTGCAACCTATATATTATTTTTTTATATATATATCTATTATATTAAAAAATAAAATCAATAAAAAATGTTAATTAACATAAAAAATTGGAAGGTTTTTGGAAAAAGATGGGATTTAAAAAAATAAAGTTTAAATTATTGATGATTAATAATTGGTTGCGGGGGCTGGATTTGAACCAACGACCTTCGGGTTATGAGCCCGACGAGCTACCAGACTGCTCCACCCCGCGTCTGTAATTTTTTATAATACACCTTTATGAGAAATAACACAACCTTTTTTCAAAAAATTCAATATTTTTTATGTAAGTAAAAAAAAATATTCATTAAATATCTATAATTCAATTATTTATAATATTAAAAATAAAATATGAAAAAAAAAATAGTAACAAAAATATTTGTAAGTCTATTTTTTATATTTACTATGGGTTGCCAAAATAAACCTATACATAAAGGACAACAGTATAAAAAAAAACTAATACATGATTTAACAAAAATAGAAAAAATAGATACAAAAAACAAAATAATCAATTTAGAATCATTTTTAATTCAAATAAAAAAAATTAAAACATCATCACCACGTTTATATTATAAAAATCAAAATATTTATAAAGCTCTTGAAAATTGGTTAAAAAAAAAATCTGATATAAATGATTTTTATAAATTTAGAATTAGTTTACTCCAAATGAAAGGTGTAGATAACTATGGAAATATAAAAATAAGTGGATATTATACTCCTATAATAAAAGCTAGAAAAACTCAAAAAGATAACTTTATATACCCAATATACTCCAAACCTTATAATTTTCAAAAACATCAATTTTTACCAAATAGACAAGAAATATATAATGGAATTTTAGATAAAAAATATATTTTAGCTTATAGTAATTCTTTAATTGATAACTTTATTATGGAAATTCAAGGAAGTGCATTTATAGACTATGGCAATAATCAACCATTGACTTTTTTTAGTTATTCAGGAAACAATGGATGGCCCTACACAAGTATCGGACAAATTTTAATTAATCGTGGTGAAATAGAGAAAAAAAATATGTCTATGCAAGCGATTAAGAAATGGTGTAACACGCATACAATAAAAGAAATAAAAAAATTGTTTGAAGAAAATAAATCTTTTGTCTTTTTTAAGGAAACTACAAAAAAACAAGTATATGGTGCAAGTGCTGTTCCATTAATAGAAAAAACATCAGTAGCAGTAGATAATTCTATCGTAAAAAATGGTAGCGTAATTTTATTACAAATACCTTTACTTAACAAATATGGTATATTTATTAATAAATATGAAATGCGTTTAGTAATTGCTTTAGATGTAGGTGGTGCAATTAAAGGTCAGCATTTTGATATTTATGAAGGTATTGGTGAAAAAGCTAGTATATTAGCTGGTTTTTATAATCACTACGGATACGCTTGGATATTAAATTACAAGCAATAGACAATTATAACTATAAGTCAATATAAAAAATATGAACACAATTCAATCAGGAATTATATCTAAAAATGCATCTATTGCTATAATTATAGCTCGATTTAATGAATTCATTAATAAAAATTTATTATCAGGAGCATTAGATATATTAAAAAGAATAGGACAAGTAAATAAAGAAAATATTTTAAAAATATATGTTCCTGGAACATACGAAATACCAGTGGTAGCAAGTTATATTGCTAATTCTAGTAAATATGATGCTATTATTGTCATAGGCACTATAATAAAAGGGAAAACAGATCATTTTAAATATATTGCTAGCGATACTACTAGTAATCTTGCAAGAATTAGTACGCAATTTTTTATACCTATCACATTAGGAATATTAACTACTAACAGTATTGAACAATCTATTGAAAGAGCTGGTGCAAAAATGGGCAATAAAGGTTCTGAAGCAGCTTTAGCAGCTTTAGAAATGATTAATATTATGAAAGACTTAAAAAAAATACTATAATATTAAATATCTTATATTAAAGTTTTATCTCTAAATATCTAACCATAAACTATGAAATATACTGAATTTGAAATTATCTCTAAATATTTTCAACGGCATCAAAGAAAAAATTCAAATGAAATACAAAAAGGAATTGGAGATGATAGTGCTTTAATAAAAATACTAGATAATAACGTTCTTGCAATTAGTACAGATACATTAGTTGAAGGTACTCATTTTCTTAAAAATATCGCTCCTAAAGATCTCGCTTATAAAACAGTAGCAGTAAATATTAGTGATCTTGCTGCAATGGGTGCTTATCCAAAATGGACAACCTTATCTATTACAATGCCTACATCTAATAGTGTGTGGCTGAAAGAGTTTAGTGATAGTTTTTTTGATACGTTGAATAAATATAATATTAAATTAATTGGTGGAGATACCAATCGTGGCCCTTTGAGTATAACCTTGAGTATTTATGGAACATTAGAAGAAAAAACCGCATTACTAAGAAGTAGCGCTAATATAGGAGATTTAATTTATGTAACTGGACATCTTGGTGAAAGCGCTGCTGGTCTTTTTTTATTACAAAAAAAAATTTTCCTAAAAGATTTAAAAATACGGAATTATTTAATTAAAAAACATCTTCATCCTATCCCTAGAATTTATGAGGGAATAAATCTTAAAAATATTGCTAGTGCAGCAATTGATATATCAGATGGATTGATTGCAGATTTAAATCATATATTAAACAACAGTCAATGTGGAGCAAATATTAATCTCAATAAATTACCAATTTCTTCTATTTTAAAAGAAAATTTTAAAAAAAAATATTACTTAGATTGGGCATTAAATATAGGAGAAGATTATGAGTTATGTTTTACAATATCAAAAAAAAATATTCCTAAACTAGATATAATGTTCAAAAAGTTTTTAATAAATTGCACATGTATTGGATATATTACACCTCTTGAGCAAGGATTTCATTTATTCTATAATGAAAAAGAAATATTTTTAAAAAAAAGAGGATTCAATCATTTTAATTGAAAAATATATATTTGGTTAAATAATGAACGATATATTTTATATGAGAAGAGCAATAGAAATTAGTAAATTAGGTGAATTTACTACTTCACCTAATCCTAATGTAGGATGTGTAATAGTAAATAATAATATTATTGTTGGAGAAGGATGGCATGAACAATCTGGAAAAAATCATGCAGAAATTAATGCATTAATAATGGCTGGTGATAAGGCAAAAGGAGGAACAGCTTATATAACACTTGAACCATGTAATTATTTTGGAAAAACTCCTCCTTGCTGTAATGCACTTGTTAAAGCAGGTATACATCGTGTTATAGTATCTAATATAGATCCTAATCCTAAAGTGTCTGGTAATGGAGTTTCATACTTAAGAAAATGCGGTATTTCTGTAGTAACAGGTATACTATCAAAAGAATCAAAACAATATAATAAAGGTTTTTTTAAAAGAATGAAAACTGGTTTACCATGAACACAGCTTAAATTAGCAATGTCAATTGATGGAAGAATAGCCATGAAAACTGGTGAAAGCAAATGGATTACCTCAAAATATGCACGACAAGATGTTCAAAAATTTCGAGCAAAAAGTTCAGTAATTCTAAGCAGTAGTTCTACTATTTTAACAGATAATTCTCTATTAAATGTACGATACAAAGAATTTGATAAACATACATTATCTATTTTTCCAAAAAAAATATTTCAACATCCTATAAGAGTAATTATAGATAGTCAAAATCGTATTACACCACTACATAAAATTATTCAAACTCAAGGAAAAATTTGGTTGATACGATTGAAATACGATCAATATTTATGGCCTAAACATATAACCCAAATTCTAAGAAAAGAACATGATAAACAAATTAACATGCTTTCACTTTTAAAATTATTAGGAAAATCTCAAATTAATAACGTATGGATAGAAGCAGGAAGTTCTTTATCTGGTTTCCTACTTAATCAAAATTTAATAGATGAACTTATTATATATATCGCACCTAAAATGTTAGGACATGAAGCAAAACCATTATGTATACTTTATAATAAACTAAAATTAATTGATTCACTTGAATTTAATTTTCAAGATATTTGTCAAATAGGACCTGATATAAGATTAATATTATCTCCTAAAAAAAATAAAACCATCATATAATCAAGAGAAATTTTATTTATGAAACCATCTTGTCGACGAAAAGCTCGTGCATGTGCTTTACAAATGCTATATTCTTGGGAAATATCTCATAATAATATCAAAGAAAGTGCAATTCAATTCTTAAAAGAAAGAAATAAAAAAAATATTGATATCATATATTTTTATGAATTAATTATAGGAATTACATGTGATTGTAAAAATATCGATAACTTAATGAAACCTTACTTATTTAGATCATTAAAAGAGTTAGGTCAAATTGAAAAAGCTATTCTTCGAATTTCATTCTATGAATTATATAAGCGAAGTGATATACCTTATAAAGTATCTATTAATGAGGGTATTGAACTAGCTAAATTATTTGGTTCTGAAGATAGTCATAAATTTATAAACGGTGTTTTAGATAAAGCTGCATTTAAAATAAAATACAATAAAAAAAATACTATTACTTAATAAGTATTACAAAAATATCTGTCAAATAATATGTTTCATTATTTCTGCAACCAATACAATATTGTCTTATAAATACCTTCTTTATCTAATTGATAATCATGTCTAATTTCTTTTTGACTTCCTTGTGGAATAAATATATCTGGTAATCCAATGTTTAAAACCGGTAAAATAATTTTTTTCATCATAATCAATTCATTAACAGCACTTCCTGCTCCACCAGAAATAACACCTTCTTCAAGTGTGACAAAAAACTGATGATTAGAACATAATTTTAAAATCATACATTGATCTAAAGGCTTGACAAAACGCATATCAACCAATGTTGCATTTAAATTATTTGCAGCAAAAAAAGCATTTTTTAATAAAGTTCCAAAATTTAAAATAGCTATTTTTTTGCCTATTCTTTTTATACGTGACTTTCCTAAGGGAATTTCATGCATTGGTGTTAATAATGTACCTATACCGTTGTCTTTAGGATATCTTACTGCACTGGGACCCTTGTTATACATATAACCAGTATAAAGCATTTGTCGACATTCATTTTCATCACTAGGCGTCATAATAATAATACCAGGAATACATCTTAAATAAGCTAAATCAAATATTCCTTGATGAGTTTTTCCATCATAACCAACAATTCCTGCTCTATCAATTGCAAATAAAACAGATAATTTTTGAAGTGCAATATCATGTATAAGTTGATCATATGCTCGTTGAAGAAATGTGGAATAAATCGATACAACTGGTTTATAACCGCTAATTGCAAGACCAGCAGCAAAAGTAACAGCGTGTTGTTCAGCAATGGCAACATCAAAATATTGATTAGGAAAAAGACGAGAAAATTTTACCATACCAGAACCTTCACACATCGCTGGAGTAATAGCGATTAATTTTTTATCACATTTAGCAATCTCACACAACCAAGAACCAAAAACATCAGAATAACTAATACATTTCGAAGATAATGTATGAGATGCAGATATAGAATGCCATTTTATAGGATCTAATTCTGCTGGAAGATAGCCTTTTCCTTTTTTTGTAATAAGATGCAATAAATAAGTACCTTTTTTATTTTTTATTTTTTTTAATACATTAATAATAGAAAAAATATTATGCCCATCAAAAGGACCTAAATATATAAAACCTAGGTTAGCAAATATTGAATTAAAAGAAAATAAACTATTTTTAATGTTGCTCTGCTTATAAAAAGTTTTTTTTTGAGAGAAGATATTTTTTTTGATGTATTTTTTATCATATTGAATCTCTCTTAAAAATTTTAGATGATTATTTAGTCCTCCTATATTTTTTGAAATGGACATTTGATTATCATTTAGTATCACTAATAAATTAGATTTTATTTCTCCAGCATGATTCATTGCTTCAAAAGACATGCCTGCAGTCATTGCACCATCACCAATAATGCAAATAGTATTTCTATTTTTACCTTCTTTTTCAGCTCCAATAGACATTCCTAAACCTGCACTAATTGAAGTTGAAGAATGACCTACACTTAATACATCATATTCACTTTCTTCTCTACAGGGAAAAGGATTTAATCCATTTTTTCTTCTGATATTTTTTATATCTTTACTTCGTCCAGTTAATATTTTATGAGGATATGCTTGATGTCCTATATCCCATACTAAATTATCAAATGGTGTATTATAGACATAGTGCAAAGCGACAGTTATTTCTACAACACCTAATCCAGAAGCAAAATGTCCTTTAGAAATATTTACAGTATCTAATAAATATTTACGTAATTCAATACATAATTGAGGTAACTGATCAATAGATAAAAGTCGTAATTTTTCTACTGAATCAGCTAAAGATAACATTGGATATTTTTTCAAATTTAAATTCATCAGGTACTCATTATTAAATTTACTCAATACGTTTAATTATAAATTGTGTTAATTGTTCCAATTTACTAATATTAAAATCTTTTTTTAAAATATTTAATGCAAGAAATGCTTTTTTATATAATTCTTTGATTTTTTTTTTTGACTTATTTAAACTTGCAATAGATGGATAAGTTTTTTTTTTCAATATTCTATGATTATTAATTTTAAGATTGTCATCGTGAAAATCTAATATATCATCTTGAATTTGAAATGCTAATCCAATAGAATTTGAAAAACAATCTAATATTGATAATACAGATTTAGAAGTATTATTTGAAGATAAATATGCTAAACGGATAGAAGAACGTATTAAAAATGTAGTTTTATATAAATTAATAGATTCTAATTCAGATAAACTAACTTCTTTTTTTTCTGATTCTAAATCTAACATTTGCCCCATACACATACCAGAAGCACCAATAGCACTAGATAATTCAGAAATCATTTTAATACGTTTGGTATCACATACACCTGGCATAAAGTTTTTTGATAAAACATTAAATGCAAAACTTTGTAATGCATCACCAGCAAGTAAAGATATATTTTCATTATATTTTATATGACAAGAAATTTTACCTCTTCTAAAATCATCATTATCCATACATGGTAAATCATCATGAATCAAAGAATAAGCATGAATACACTCAATAGCTATAGAAATTACATCGAGTGTTATCATATTTACTTTAAATATATCTCCAGTTGTATATACTAAACATGCACGTAATCTTTTACCACCTGAAAAAATACTATATCTCATAGCTTTCAAAAGATTAGATTCTTGAAAAGGCAATGTATTTAATGTATCAGATAATTTTTTATTTATACGATTTTTATAAATATAATATTGATTAAAAAAATCCATTTTTGCATACCTATAAAAAATAACGATTTTATAAAATATTTAATATAATAAAATTATATTAAATTTGTTATTAAAAATGAAATTTTATTTTTTTAAAGAAAAAATATTTTTTTTACAAAAAATACTAAACATTAACCATATAGCAATCATAAAAATTTCAAATAAAAAAATCTCTATTACACTTAAAAAACTACATAACCAGCCACTAAAAATACCACCAAATGATATACCTAAAAACTGACTAGTAGAATAAATACTCATTATGCTACCTTTATAATTATATAGTTTTTGTTTGTTTAAATGAGAGGGTAAAAAAACTTCAAGAAAATTAAAACCTATAAAAAATATTTGTAAAGCAATTATCATTAATAATAAATTATTTTTTGATTCTATAAAAACAAGACCTGAAAAAAAAAGAAATATAATACATATTTCAATAATATGTTCTAAAACATATTTTAATTTACAATAAGCAATAAAGAAAAATAAAGATAAAAAAGAAATCAATATAGTAATTAAATATAATTTCCAATGATTGTTTAAACAAAAACCAGATAATTCTAATTTATTTGGTATCACCATAAAATTCATCATTAATAAAAAATGCAAAAAAAATATACCAATATAAGATCTAATAAAAACTTTATTGAAAATAAATTTTAATACTTTATAATCTAACGTACTTCTATTTTTTTTGACTATAAAATTTTCTGAACAGGGTAAAGAAAAAAAAACAATTATAATACACAAAAGAGAAAAAATGGCAGATACCCAAAAAAGAGAAAAAAATCCAAAATATTGTACAATTAAAGGGCCAGTAATTACAGCTATTAAAAAAGAAAAAGCAAAACTCATACCTATAAAAGCAATAGATTTAACACGATTTTCTTCTCGAATTAAATCCGATAAAAAAGCCATACAAACACCAGAAATAGCTCCTGCACCTTGTAAAAATCTACCAATAATTAATCCCCAAATAGAATGAATATTAGCAGAAATAATATTACCTATAAAAAATATTAAAAGACCTAGTATAATAATTTTTTTTCGACTAAATGTATCAGATAAAATGCCAAATGGAATTTGAAATATTACTTGAGAAACACCATATATTCCTATTGCTAAACCAATTAAAAAGTTATTTCCACCTTCTAAAAACATACCATACTTACTTAATACAGGAAGTATCATAAACATACCTAGCATACGTAATAAAAAAATTGTACAAAAACTCAATGTTACTTGTAATTCTAAAAAGTTCATTTTATAATTTTCCATATTCAATATTTTATTAAATTTTCATATTTAATTTCAAAACATATTTTTCAAAAACAATGAATACTAAAAATAAATTTTTATATAAATACAATGAAATTGAAAAAGATAAAGAAGGATATTTAAAAAAAAATAAAGATTGGAACATCTCATTAGCACAAGAAATTGCAAAAAAAGAAAATATTAATTTAAATTCTGATCACTGGAAAGTAATATTTTTTGTAAGAAAATTCTATTTTCAATTTAACATAACACCATCTATGAGAATGATAATTCAAAGTATTAAAGAAGAAATAGGAGAATCAAAAAGTAACAGTATTTATTTATTTAAGCTTTTTCCTAAAGGTCCTGCTCAACAAGCTAGTAAAATTGCAGGAATACCAAAACCTGTAAGATGTTTATAAATATGAAAAATTATAAAAAATTTTAAAATAAATAATCTATTGATAACAAAAAATTAAATAAAACAACAACGACAATAGAAAAATAAAATAATTTACTTGCATTCTTTTTATTGTCATCTTTTTTTATATTTAAATAAGCTAACACTAGCCAATAAAAATTAATTATAGAAGATAACATTAAAAAATAATAACTTAAATAATTTAAAAATGTTAATAATGAACTAAAAAAAATAAATATTATTATATAATAAAAAATATGTTTTTTTGTTTTTAAAATACCTTTAATAACAGGAAATACAGGAATTTTAGCTTTATTGTAATCTTGAATTCTTAATATAGCAATAGCATAAAAATGAGACATTTGCCAAAATATAAAAATAATAAATAATAAAATAGAACATATATCTATAGTATTAGTAACTGCCGTATAACCAATTATAGATGGAGTAGAGCCTGAAAAACTTCCAATAAATGTTGAATAAATAGTTCTACGCTTACATAATAATGTATATATATAGACATAAATAAAAAAACCAAAAATTGATAACATCATTGTAAGATAATTTACTAATATTCCTAATATAGATATACCAAAAACTCCTATAAAAATAGCAAAAATATATACTGATGCAGGAGATAGCAATTTTTTTGATAAAACTCTTTCACTGGTACGCTTCATTTTTTTATCTATGTCACAATCAATTAAATTGTTAAAAACACAAGCAGAAGCAATAACCAAAGATGTACCAAAAATAGTATATAAAAACAAAAAAAGATTAAATGTAATATTGCTTGATGCAAATAAAAAACTACCTGAAATTAAAATAACATTACCAATAATAATACCCGGCTTAATGATTTCTAAATAACATTTAAACATAAATAAAATATCTTAAATTAAGATAGCAACATGTGATGATTTAAATTAAACATAATCCATATAGAACCGAAAATAATAATAAAAATTATTATTAATGCAAATAATAGCGTTATGATATTCCATTTTCCTTCTATAGTATTAATATTTAAATGCAAAAAAAATAAAAAATGAATAATAATTTGACTAATAGCACATATTAAAATAATTATACAATTTGTCTGGCTAGAAAATATTTTTTGTATAACTAATAAAAATGGTAATATAGTTAATACTATAGAAAATAAAAAACCTAATAAATAAGATTTAATTTCTTTATCAAAATTTAATATAAAAACATTTTGCATCAAAGCACTCCATTTAAATAAACAAAAGTAAATACACAAATCCATATAATATCTAAAAAATGCCAAAACATACTAAAACATAATATTCGAGTACAAACAGAATCAGTTAAACCTAATTTTGTAATTTGATAAATAATCGATAATGTTAAAATTAAGCCGAAAAAAATATGAATTCCATGAGTACCTACAAGAGTAAAGAAAATAGAAAAAAATGCATGTTGATTAGGACTAAAATCATGTTCTATCAATTCATAAAACTCATTTATTTCCATGAATAAAAAAGCAAAACCCAAAAGAAAGGTTATTATTAAATATGAATAAATCATCTTAATATCTTTTTTATTCATTCCTATAACAATAAATCCACAAGATAA
The DNA here is from genome assembly GCF_005081945.1 of Buchnera aphidicola (Brachycaudus cardui). NCBI lineage: Bacteria > Pseudomonadati > Pseudomonadota > Gammaproteobacteria > Enterobacterales > Erwiniaceae > Buchnera > Buchnera aphidicola. The sequence goes on from NZ_CP034879.1 coordinate 518,376, forward strand.
AGAACTTAATAATAAAAAAAAAGTTTCTAATAAAACAGAAGATAGATGAAAAATTTTATGACTAATTAAATTAATTGACATATTTGAAGAAATAACAGCATAAACAGCAAATAATACTGCAAATATAATACAATCACTCATTAAATATATCCATAAACCAAATAATTTGTTATTTCTTAACTTTTGTTTTTCTATAGTAAAATTAATGTCTGATAATATATTATTTTTTTTTTGATCTATCATTTTAAACCTGCTTTTTTAATATTTTTCCAATACTGATACTCAATGTTTTTTATATCTTCTGCTGACATAGTATATTCATGATCTTCATCAATACTTTTCATAACTAAGATAATTATAATTGAAAAAAAAGATACAAAACATAGCCAAGTAATATGCCATACTGCTGAGAAACCGAAAAATAATGCAAAAATACTAATTAAAAAACCTGATCCTGTATTTTTAGGAATATGAATATCATAATAATCCAGATTATCAATTATTTTTTCTATTTGATAAACATCTTTATTTTCTTTACTTTGCCAAAAATGGTCTCTATCTTTAACTGTAGGAATAATAGCAAAATTATATATTGGAGGAGGCGAAGAAACAGACCATTCTAAAGTTCTACCATTCCAAGGATCTCCAGTTAAATCTAAATTATATTGACGATCTCTTATTGAAATAAATAATTGTATTACTTGACATATTATACCAATTCCAATTAAACAAGCTCCAATAGCTGCAATACACAATAAAAAATGAAATTCAGAATCAATATTTTGACTTAACCGACGAGTCATACCCATGAGGCCTAAAAAATATAAAGGTAAAAAAGCAATTAAAAAACCTATAATCCAAAACCAAAAAGAACGCTTTCCCCATTTTTCATTTAATTTAAACCCAAATAATTTAGGAAACCAATAATTAATACCAGCAAAACATCCAAAAACTACTCCACCAATAATAACATTATGAAAATGCGCAACTAAAAATAAACTATTGTGTAAAATAAAATCAGCAGGAGGAACTGATAGTAATACACCTGTCATTCCACCGATAGAAAAAGTTACTAAAAAACCTAAGGTCCATAACAAAGAAGAATGCATATGAACACGACCTTGATACATCGTAAATAACCAATTAAAAATTTTTACTCCGGTAGGAATAGCTATAATCATAGTAGTAATACCAAAAAAAGCGTTAATATTTGCTCCTGCACCCATAGTAAAAAAATGATGAAGCCATACAATAAAAGATAAAATTGTAATTGACAATGTTGCCCATACTAAAGATACATATCCAAATAAACGTTTTTGAGAAAAAGTTGCTACTATTTCTGAAAATACTCCAAAAACTGGAAGAACTAAAATATATACTTCTGGATGGCCCCAAATCCATATTAAATTAATATACATCATTGCATTTCCACCTAAATCGTTAGTAAAAAAATGAAAATTAAAATAACGATCTAAAGTTAATAATATGAGCGTAACAGTTAAAACTGGAAATGAAATAACGATAAGAATATTAGTACATAAAGAAGTCCAGGTAAAAACTGGCATTTTAAACAAAGACATACCTGGTGCTCTCATATTTAAAATTGTCACTAAAAAATTGATTCCTGTTAATGTTGTACCAATACCAGAAATTTGTAAACTCCAAATCCAATAATCTACTCCTACACCTGAACTATATTCTATACCGGATAAAGGAGGATAAGCTAACCAACCTGTTTGTGCAAATTCTCCGATTCCTAAAGATAAAGTGAGTAATACAGCACTACTGACATTTAACCAAAAACTTAAATTATTTAAAAAAGGAAAAGCAACATCACGCGATCCAATTTGAAGTGGTACCACTAAGTTCATCAAACCAATCACTAATGGCATGGCTACAAAAAAAATCATTATTACACCATGAGCTGTAAATATTTGATCATAATGATGAGGTGGTAAAAAACCTTTATAGCCAGATGATGCAATGACTTGTTGTGTACGCATGAGCATCGCATCAACAAAACCACGAAATAGCATAATAAATGCAAGTATTCCATACATGATTGATATTTTTTTATGGTCTACTGTAGTAAACCATTCAGACCATAAATACTGCCATTTTTTATAATACGTAATACCTGATACAAGAGATAATGCAATAATAATAATACCAATATAAGTGACCATTATAATTGGTTCATGATAAGGTATAACGTCAAATGTTAATTTACCAAACATTTTATTATTTCTCCACCTTAGCACTTTGTATTAAATTTTTATTATTAGAATATTGATGAAGGATTTTATTAAATAAATCTATTTTAACATTAGAAAAATATTCTACAGTATGATTTTCATTTGGCATAGATATTGTATTAAACATCTTCATTGTATTTAATTTTCTAGAAGAGTTTTTTATTTTTCTTAACCAATTTAAAAACATATCATTGTTCATTACAGATTTTGCAGAAAACTTCATATTAGAAAACCCTCGACCACTATAATTAGACGATATACCTTTATATTCTCCTGGACTACTAGCAATTAAATTTAATTTTGTTACCATGCCAGGCATAGCATATATTTGACTTCCAAGAGCAGGAATAAAAAAAGAATTCATCACGGAATTAGAAGTAATGCGAAATAATACAGGTCTATCTACAGGAAACATAATTTCATTAATTGTAGCAACATGATAATCTGGATAAATAAACAACCATTTCCAATCTAAAGCCACAACATCTATTTTAATAGGTTTATAAAAAGATACTATAGATTTTCTTGGCTCTAATTTATGAGTATAATTCCAAGATAAAAATGCTAAAACAGAAATAATTAAAATTGGAATTGTCCATACTATTATTTCTATTGTTTTTGAATCACACCAATTAGGTTTATATACCTGATTAATATTAGTTGAACGATATTTAAATGAAAAATAAATAGTCATAATAATTACAGGAATTATAATAAATAACATCATAATAAATGATATCAGTATTAACGAGCATTCTTCTGTAGCAATAAATCCATGAGGTTTAAATAAAAAACTATCGCATCCGTTCAGTAAAAAAAACGTTAAGATTAATGATAATATTTTAAAAAAATTGTTATAGTTTAAAAAACTCATTAAAAACCTCAATATAATATATTTTATTAAATATTATTGATTAAAATAATTGTAAATACACATAAAATTATACTTTTTATTAAAGTTAAAGTTAATAATTTTTGAAAGAATTGAATTATTTTTGAAAAATTGATAAAATTTAACATAATAAAATTTTTCAAAACAACAATTGTTTATAATATTTATTCAAAAAACATTATAACATCTCTTTAAGTAATTTAATAAAATAGGACATAATGTTAATTAATGATTCTAAAAAAAATAAAAAAACATTTAATCTCTAAAATAAATATAAATTTTATCAGTATTCAAGATGATAGTTTACTGCATAAAAAATTTAAAGAAGGCTTGACACATTTAAAAATTATTATCATTAGTCATGATTTTGTTAATAAAAGCTTTATAAGTAGACATCGTCTTATTTTTTCAATTTTATCAGAAATAGTAAAAGAAAAAATATATTCAATAACATTAGATACTTACACGCCTATTGAATGGAATTATAAAAAAAATAAAAAACTTAATACTTCTAATTGTTTAAAAAAATAATATTTTATTAATTAAATTATAAAAATATCCATCAAAAAACTAACATTAATCGCTAAATATTAGTTTTTTATTAAAATATATTTTTAAAGAAATTAGCAGTAACCAGTTTTTATAAACGCTCGAATAAAAACGTTAATAAAAATTTTTTAAAAATAGAATCTCTAAAATATTAATGATAAAAATAATTTTTGAGGTAATCAAATGAAATTTTTTATGGAAAAAAATAAAGATGCAGGCCATCGTGTTACAATTCACATACCTAAAATCACTGTTAATAATGAAATTCTTGCAGAATTAACAAAAATTAGCAAAAGAACAAATATTAATGGATTCAGAAAAGGTAAAATTCCTCTTAAAATTATACAGGAAAAATACGGTGAAAAAGTTTATTATGATGTATTTAAAAAACTAATGCAAAAATTTTTTTATGATTTTATTAATCAAGAAAAAATAAAAATTATTGGCTTTCCAAAATATTATATGCATCAAAATCAAGATAAAAAAAAAGAAAATTTTGAATATTCTGTCAAATACGAACTATATCCAAAATTTGTAATAAAAGATATAAAATCTATAAAAGCAACAAAAATAAATGTAAAAATTACTGATGATGATATTAAAAAAAAAATTGAAGAATATAAAAAAAATAATAATATTTGGAATAAATTTGATGGACCTATTAAAGCCTATAATCGTGTAACTATTAACTATAATATTTATAAAGACAACAAAAAAATAGAAAAGTTTGATGCAAAAAATATTATTTTTATAGTATCTAATAATACATTTCTACCTATTTTAAATAATAAAATAATAAATCATTTTATAAATGATATTATCTTTTTTAAAATCAAATGCCATTCATTTCATCCAGAAAAAGAGTTACAAAATAAAGACATAACATTTAAAATTAAAATAATTAATGTTGAAAAGCAAGAAGAAAAAGAATTACAAGAAAAACAAGTAAAAAATGAAGAAACAATCTCAAATCAATTATATTATAAAAATATAAAACATAACCTTAGTGCTCAAATAAATCAGATAACTCAAAAATACTTAGAAGAACAAATTATAGAAAAAATCATTCAAAAAAATCCTATATCAATACCTACAGCTTTATTACAAGAAGAAATAAACATTCTATATAAACAACAACAACAACATTATCAAAAACATAATCATAATATTTTGGAAAAAAAATATTATGAAAATCTTATTTTACAAGCAGAAAAAAGATTATGTATTAAAATCATTATAGAAAAAATTATTTGTGATAATCAATTTATTGAAAATGAAGAAGACATACAAAAATTAATTAAAAAAATATCTTTAAACTACAAAAAACCAATAGAAATAATCAATTTATATAATAGAAATGAAAATTTAAAAAATACAATAAAAAATATTGAACTAGAAAATCAAGCTATACGTTGGATGATAAAAAATATTCATATTATCAAAAAAAAATGGACTTTTAATCAATATATAAATCATCAATGGGAAAATAAAAAAGAATATTTTTTAGAATATTAATTCTATATTCAGTTTATAAAAAATTTTTTAATATATTAATGCTTCACTGAAAATTATCATATAATATAAAAAACTTAGTAAAACAGTATTTTTAGGAATAAAAAATGTTATATAGTTATAATAAAAAAGAGATAAAAAATTCTTACTCAACATTAATTCCTATAGTTGTTGAACAACATTCTAGAGGCGAGCGTTCATACGATATATATTCACGATTATTAAAAGAACGAATAATTTTTATGACAGGCGCAATTGAAGATAATATGGCAAATAATATTGTTGCTCAAATATTATTTTTAGAAGCTGAAAATTCAAAAAAAGATATATTTTTATATATTAATTCTCCAGGAGGTATTATTACATCGGGTATGTCTATTTATGACACTATGCAATTTGTTAAACCAGATATAAGTACTATTTGTATAGGACAGGCATGTTCAATGGCAGCTTTATTGCTCACATCTGGGAAAAAAGGAAAAAGATTTTGTTTGCCTAATTCAAAAGTCATGATTCACCAGCCATTAGGTGGATATCAAGGACAAGCTACAGATATTGCAATTCACGCACGAGAAATAATTAAAATGAAAAAAAAATTAAATAAATTAATGTCATATCATACTGGTCAATCTATAAAAAAAATCAATAAAGATACAGAACGAGATTGTTTTTTATCATCAGATGAATCTATTCAATACGGATTAATCGATTGTATTTTAACTCAGCGTTGATAACATATCAACGTTATATATCTTTTATAGCATATTCCATTTTAAAAAATATATAGAAAAAAGCTATTTGACTAAAAATATAAAAAATGTAATCAGCATAAAAAAAGAGGTTAAAACATGACAGATAATAGTAAAGATGATTCTAAAAAACTTCTTTATTGTTCTTTTTGTGGAAAAAATCAAAAAGAAGTACAAAAATTAATAGCTGGTCCAACAGTATATATATGTAATGAATGCATAAGATTATGTAATGATATTCTTAATGAAGAAACTATAAAAAATAAAAAAACAGAACTAAATAATACAATTAATTATTTACCTACACCTAAAGAAATCAAAAAACATCTTGATAATTATGTAATTGGACAAGATTATACTAAAAAAATATTATCTGTAGCTGTTTATAATCATTACAAACGTCTTCGTCATTTTGATAAAAATTCAAATTCAGTTGAATTGGGTAAAAGTAATATTCTATTAATAGGACCTACTGGTAGCGGTAAAACGTTATTAGCAGAAACCTTAGCTAAATTATTAGATGTGCCATTTACTATTGCAGATGCAACTACTTTAACTGAAGCAGGATACGTTGGAGAAGATGTTGAAAATGTTATACAAAAACTACTACAAAAATGTAAATATGATGTAAAAAAAGCAGAATTAGGTATTATTTACATAGATGAAATAGATAAAATAGCACGAAAATCTGATAATCCTTCTATTACTAGAGACGTATCTGGAGAAGGTGTGCAACAAGCTTTATTAAAATTAATTGAAGGAACATTGGCATCTGTTCCACCTCAAGGAGGACGAAAACATCCACAACAAGAATTTTTGCAAGTTAATACTTCAAATATTTTATTTATCTGTGCAGGTGCATTTTCAGAACTATCTAAAATTATTTCTAAAAGACTTGATACAGGAACAGAAATAGGGTTTAAAGCCACTATTAAAAAAGAAAAAAACGAAATATCACAAGACACATTATTAAAAAAAGTACAGCCTAAAGATTTAATAAAATTTGGTTTAATTCCAGAGTTTATTGGCCGCTTACCAATTATTGCTATATTAAATGAATTGACTGAAGATGCATTATTTAAAATACTCTGTCAACCTAAAAACGCTTTAATTAAACAATATAAAACATTATTTCATTTAGAAAAAGTAGAGCTCGAATTTAATAAAAAATCTATCATAGCTATTGCAAAAAAAGCAATGCATAAAAAAACAGGTGCTAGAGGATTAAGATCTATTATTGAAAACATTTTGCTAGATGTTATGTATGAATTACCATCTATGATAAATATAGAAAAAGTATTAATTACTGAGTCAGTTATCAATTCTAATGTATCACCTAAAATAATATATGGAAAAAACAAATCAAAAAAAGCATCAGGTGAATAAAATAACAAGCATCCGATGATCTATAAAATAAAAAGTAAATGCTTTTTATTTTGTCAAACACTTAGCATTGAATGTTAAGCGACCATCCCGATATACTTGACTGATTATAGATGTAACTTAATGTTTTATTACATCTTGCAGTTTTAAATAAAAAATAGCGGAAATTTTCAACTAAGAGAGAGCTCTATGAATTCTGAGCGTTCTGAACGCATTAAAATCCCCGTCTTGCCACTAAGAGATGTAGTTATATATCCTCATATGGTAATTCCATTATTTGTAGGTCGTAAAAAATCAATAAAATGCATTGAAACCTCTATGGATAATGATAAAAAAATTATGCTGATTGCACAAAAAGAAGCATCTAAAGATGAACCTACTGCAAATGATTTATTTAATATTGGAACTATTAGTTCAATTTTGCAAATGTTAAAATTACCAGATGGTACAGTAAAAGTATTAGTAGAAGGATTACAGCGTGCTTTTATTAAAAACTTAACAAATAATGGAGAACATTTTATTGCAGAGGTAGAATTAATTATTTCCCCTACGATTTTAGACAAAGAGCAAGAGGTATTAATTCGTACAACAATCAATCATTTTGAATCTTATATTAAGCTTAATAAAAAAATTCCATCAGAAGTATTAAATACTTTAAATAATATTACAAATTCAGAAAAACTAGCAGATACCATCGCTGCCCATATGCCATTAAAACTACATGATAAACAATCAGTATTAGAAATACATAATATAAATGAAAGATTAGAATTTCTAATGGCTATTATGGAAACAGAAATAGATTTACTGCAAGTAGAAAAAAGAATTAGAAATCGTGTTAAAAAACAAATGGAAAAAAGCCAAAGAGAATACTATTTGAATGAACAAATAAAAGCTATTCAAAAAGAACTTGGCGATATGGACGAAATTCCAGATGAAAATAAAATATTAAAACGTAAAATAAAAGCATCAAAAATGCCAAAAGAAGCAAAAGAAAAAACAGAATCAGAGCTTAAAAAATTAAAAATGATGTCACCTATGTCAGCAGAAGCAACAGTAGTACGAAGTTATATTGACTGGATGATACAGGTTCCTTGGCATATGAGAACCAAAATAAAAAAAGACATAAAACAAGCTAAAAAAATTCTTGATATTGATCATTTTGGATTAGAACAAGTTAAAGATAGAATCTTAGAATATTTAGCAGTTCAAAGTCGAAAAAATAAAATCAAAGGTCCTATTTTATGTCTTATTGGACCTCCGGGTGTTGGAAAAACATCATTAGGGAAATCCATTGCTAGATCTACAGGTAGAAAATATGTAAGAATGGCTTTAGGAGGAATAAGAGATGAAGCAGAAATTAGAGGTCATAGACGTACATATATAGGTTCTATGCCTGGAAAATTAATTCAAAAAATGGCAAAAGCAAAAGTAAAAAATCCATTATTTTTACTGGATGAAATTGATAAGATGTCTTGTGATATAAGAGTAGATCCAGCGTCTGCTTTATTAGAAGTATTAGACCCAGAACAAAATGTTACTTTTAACGATCATTATTTAGAAGTAGACTATGATTTATCAGACGTTATGTTTGTTGCAACATCAAATTCTATGAATATACCAGCACCATTACTTGATCGAATGGAAATTATTCATCTTTCTGGTTATACTGAGAATGAAAAATTAAATATAGCAAAACGCTATTTATATCCTAAACAAATAGAAAGAAATGCATTAAAAAAGGATGAATTAATAATTACTGATTCCGCAATAATTAGCATTATTCAGTATTATACTCGTGAAGCAGGAGTACGTAGTCTAGAACGTGAAATTTCCAAGATATGCCGAAAAGTAGTTAAAAAATTACTATTAGAAAAATCTTTAAAAAATATTGAAATCAATAGTTCAAACTTAAAAGAATATTTAGGAGTTAAACGTTTTGATTATGGAAAAATCAATAATAAAAATCAAATTGGACAAGTTATTGGATTAGCATGGACAGAAGTTGGTGGAGAATTACTAACAATCGAAACAGCATGTGTTTCAGGAAAAGGAAAACTTACTTATACCGGTTCTTTAGGTGAAGTGATGCAGGAATCTATTCAAGCTGCACTTACTGTGGTACGGTCTTACGCTGATAAACTAGGAATTAAAAAAGATTTTCATGAAAAACACGATATTCATGTCCATGTTCCTGAAGGTGCAACACCAAAAGATGGACCTAGTGCCGGTATAGCAATGTGCACAGCTATCGTTTCATCATTAACAAAAAATCCTGTTAAGTCTAACGTTGCAATGACAGGAGAAATAACATTACGTGGACAAGTTCTACCTATTGGAGGATTAAAAGAAAAGCTGTTAGCAGCACATCGTGGAGGTATTAATACAGTCTTAATACCGTATGAAAATAAACGTAATTTAGAAGAGATACCTAAAAATATTATTGAAGGATTATTAATCCATCCAGTCAAACATATCGAAGAAGTATTAAACTTAGCATTAGAAAAAATACCTTATATTTAAAAAACATTATATAGATAAATGAAAATATTATATATAGCTATATATAGCTAAATGCAATTTGGCTGACAAAAAATTGTCAGCCTTTATATTGAAATACAAATAATAAAAAATAAAATTTTTTTATTTTATACAAATATTCAAATATCTAGGATCGTCATATTATGACAAAAAATTTACAGTCAGCACCAAAAAAAATTATAGTTAAATGTATTTTAGGTGTCATTATTTTATCCTTAATATTTAGTACTATGAATTTTTATATAAATAAAGATTCTGAAAAATATATAGCCACAGTAAATAATGAAAAAATTAGTTTCTATACACTACAAAAAATGTATTTAATTGAAAGAGAAAAACAAAAAAAAATATTAGGAAAAAATTTTTTTAAGTTAAATAAAAATAAAAATTTCATCAAAAAAACATATGATTATGTTTTATCTCAATTAATTAATAATATACTTTTAGAGCAATATGTAAAAAAAATAAAACTTCAAGCAAATGAATTTCAAATAAAAGAAATAATATTAAATTCACCTATGTTTCAAAAACATAAAAAATTTGATAAAGAAAAATACTTTAAATATCTTAATTCTATTAATTTAACTAATCATGAATATATAAATATAATTAAAACAAAAATAAATACTGAAAACTTAATAAATGCAATTTCTAATACCAATTTTATTTTACAAAATGAACAGCAACAAATTATAAATTTATTATCTCAAAAAAGAACTTTTACAAGAGCAGTGTTGAAAATTAATAACTTTATTCAAAAACAAAATATTAATAATATAGAAGCAAAAAGCTATTTTAATCGATATAAAAAAAACTTTTATATTCCAGAAAAATTTAAAATTAATTTTATACAATTTACATTAAATAATTTTAAAACAAATGCCAATGAAAAAGAGATCAACGAATGGTATCTAAAAAACATTAATAAGTATTTAACAAAAGAAAAAAGAAAATATAGTATTATTCAAATTAACAATAAAAATACAGCAGAAAAAATATTATCTCAACTAAAACAAAAACCTGAATATTTTCCCAAAATAGCTAAAGAACAATCTACAGACCCTATCTCATCAAAAAAAAATGGAGATATTGGATGGATTTCTATTGATTTAATACCAAATGAAATAAAAAATGCACATTTAAATCAAAAAAATTCTATATCCAGTATTATTCCATTTAACAATGAATTTTTAATTATTAAATTAGATGAAATTTCAATTAGCAAACAAAAAAAAGTAAACGAAGTATATAAAATAATTGAAAAAGAAATAAATCATCAAAAATCATTAAATTTATATAATAAATTAAAAAATAAAATATCTGACCTTGTTCAAAAACATCCTAATCAATTCGATGTAATTCTTAAAAAAAGTAATTTATCTTCTCAGGAAACTGATTGGTTTGACAAAAGTTCTATTCCTATAGAATTGAATAACCCTATTTTAAAAAAAGTTATTTTTAACACAGAATCAATCGAAAAAGATAAAAATAAAATAAAATCACATGTTCATTTTATTACTTTAAAAAATAATCAATTTTTTTTAATTAATATTAAAAATTTTCAAAATAAGAAAATACAAAAATTTAATGACGTTAAAAATAATATTATAAAAAATTTAAAGATTGTAAAAGCGATAAAAGAAACTAAAAAAATAGCAGAAAATATTATTATTGATCTTAATAAGGGTAATACTAATTTATTCAAAAAATCGAATTTATATTTTGGAGAAACAGAAACAATATCTCGTTATGATGATAACCCAATCACATCAATAGTTTTTTCTTTACCACATCCAGAAAAGGGAAAAAAAATATACACTTTATATCAAGATGAAAATAAAAATTTTATAATTATACTTCTTAAAAACATTTCTAATAAAAATTTCTCTAAAAAAGAAAAGAATATTATTATTGAATATTTAGAAAAAAATAATACTGAAACACTTTTTAATGCTCTTCTACGTAATTTACATGAAACATCAAAAATTAAAATTTATCAATAAATAAAAGAACGATACATTTATTAAAAAAGTTATTCGTCATATATATTTTATAAATACGAATAACTTTATAAGTTTTATAAAGACAAAAAAAATAGTTATAATAGTTTCATTTTTTTTTTAAGACTGTTCATATAGAAAAGAGGATTTAATTTCCATTCTTCCAAGCCTTTTTTTCTAATAATACAAGCTTGACATTTTTTACAACCTTTTCCTTTAATACCATTATAACAAGTAACAGTATCATTTAAAATTATATCCATAGCATCCCAATAATCTGATAAAGCCCATATTTCTGGTTTACTAAGGTTTATTAAAGGTGTAATAAAATTAATATTACAAGTCATACCTGTTTTAATAACTTTATTTATTTGTCGAATAAAATTATTTGTACAATCTGGATAACCAGAAAAATCAACTTCATTTACACCTAAAATTATATAATTAATTTGATGAGTATAAGCATATATAGAAGACAGATTTAAAAATAAAATATTACGACCAGGTACAAATGTACTTGGAAGACTAGAATTTAATGGATGTGCATTATGCATTAAAATATTTTTATTTATTAAACTGCTAATAGATATATCTTGCAAATATTTAATATCTAAAACTATATGATTTTTAATCCCTAATTTTTTTGATATTAAAAGAGAAGACTCAATTTCAGTTTGATGTAATTGATTATAATCAAACGTTATACAATGAATTTCTTTACATATATGAGTATAATGTATTAAACAAGTTGTTGAATCTTGTCCACCACTAAAAATTACTAATACTTTTTTCATTTTTTTATAAGTTAGGATTTTTAAGACTATATTCTTATAAATAATTCATTTTAATATCGAATATGGATAAGAGAATCTTTGTTAAAAATATTTTTTATATTATCACATAACATAAAATTATTTTTAGTAAAACATTTTATAAATTATAAAAACTATAGTATTAAAAATAATTTTATAAAACTTTAACTTTTAGGATTTTTTTATGAAATTATTTAATCAATTAAAATGGTTTTTTACACGAGAATGGAAACGATATTTAGGAGCAATTTTATTATTAATAACAATTGCTATTTTACAATTATTACCACCTAAGATAGTTGGCATCTTAATAGATTTAATAATAAAAGAAAAAATGCATGGAATTCAGATATTACCTTGGATTTCTATTATTCTTTTAGTAGCTATTATTGTATATATATTACGCTATCTATGGAGAGTATTATTATTTGGAGCTTCCTATCAATTAGCAACAGAACTACGTGTAAAATTTTACTCTTATTTGAGTCAACAAAGTGAAAAGTTTTTTTTAGAAAATAGAACTGGAGATCTAATAGCAAGAGCAACTAACGATGTTGATCGTGTAGTTTTTGCCGCAGGAGAAGGAGTTTTAACACTTGTAGATTCATTAGTTATGGGGTGTTCTGTTTTAATAGTCATGAGTACTCAAATCAGTTTTTTATTAACAATAATTTCTTTAATACCAATGCCTATTATGGCTATTTTAATTAAAAAATATGGTCAAGAACTACATGACACTTTTCGTCATGCTCAATCTGCTTTCGCTGCATTAAATAATCATACACAAGAGATATTAACTAGTATTCGTATGATTAGAGCGTTTGGTTTAGAAAAAAATCAGTCTGATAAATTTGATATCATTGTTAATGATACCGGAAAAAAAAATATGGAAGTAGCAAAGATAGATGCTCGTTTTGATCCAGTGATTTATTTATCAGTTGCATTTTCTAATTTACTAGCGGTGATAGGAGGAGGATGGCTAGTATGGAATAGTGAGATCACTATAGGTCAATTAACTAGTTTCATTATGTATCTTGGATTAATGATTTGGCCTATGTTAGCACTTGCATGGATGTTTAATATAGTTGAAAGAGGTAGTGCAGCTTGGGATAGAATATACTCAATTATTAATAAAGAATTGTATATTAAAGATGGAAATAAAACACTTCCATCTTCTTCTGGAATACTACAAATCAATATTAATACGTTTATTTATCCAAAAAATAATATTCCATCTTTAAAAAACATAGAAATTATTCTAGAACCAGGAAAATCCTTAGGTATTTGCGGTCCTACTGGATCGGGAAAAAGTACTCTATTAAAAATTCTTCAACGACAATTTAATATTACAAAAGGTAATATTATTTATCATTCTTTACCATTATCAGAATTAAAAATTGACAACTGGAGAAGACGAATATCAGTTGTAAACCAAACTTCTTTTTTATTTTCAGAAAGTATTGCGAATAATATTGCTTTAGGAAAACCTAATGCACTACAACAAGAAATTGAAGAAATGGCAAAATTAGCTGATATACATAAGGATATTATTGATTTACCAAAAGGATATGAAACTCAAGTAGGAGAACGTGGTGTAATGCTGTCAGGAGGTCAAAAACAACGTATTGCTATTGCACGTGCATTATTATTAAACACAGAGATATTAATACTCGATGATGCATTATCTGCAGTTGATAGTCAGACTGAAAACAAAATATTAAAAAATATTAGTAAATGGCAAAAAAATGGACATTCTTTAATTATTACTGCACATCGTTTATCTGCATTGATTAATACTGATGAAATTATAGTCATAAAAAATGGTTTAATCATACAAAGAGGAACTCATCCTCAATTAATTCAAGAAGAAAACTGGTATAAATCTATGTATTATTATCAAAAATTAGAAGTAGAACTTGAGAATAAATAAAAAATAGGTGAAAAATTTACAACATGGATCATTTAATCGAGTTTTGGCCAATTTTAAAACGTTTACTATTTTACGTTGTACCTTTTAAAAAATCATTAATACTAGCATTTATTTTACTTTTAAGCGGATCAATATCAGAAGTTTTAGGACCTATTTTAATTAGTTATTTTATTAATAATATTTTATCTAAACATCAATTACATTTTAAAATAATATTTATTATTATTATCTTATATATTATATTACAAATATTATCAGTATTTTTTAATTATTTTCAAAGTATTCTATTTAATAGAATAGCAGTTCGTATTATTAATAAATTACGACAAGATGTAATGAATGCCGCATTAAGACAACCTATTAATCAATTTGACTCTCAACCTATTGGTCAAATGATTTCAAAAGTAACTAATGATACTGAAGCAGTAAAAGAACTATATGATACAGTAGCTCCTACATTATTTCGCAGTATCACATTGATTTTAATTATATTATTTGCAATGTTTAGTTTAGAATGGCACATGGCAATAATAGCTTTTCTGATTATACCATTAGTCATTACAGTAATGTTAGTTTATCAATATTACAGTACTCCACTCTTAAGACAAGTCCGATATTACTTAGCTGATATTAATAATAAATTTAATGAAAATATTAATGGTATCAATGTCATACAACAATTTCGTCAACAAAATAGATTTAAACAAAATATAAAAAAAAGTAGTGAATTACATTATATGGCACGTATGAAAATATTAAGATTAGATGGTTTTTTATTAAGACCATTATTAAGTTTACTATCTGCTTTTGTATTATGTAATTTTATATTTTTATTTAGCTATTTTTCCATTGGAGCATTTGAAGTAGGTATATTATATGCATTTATTACTTATCTTGGCAGACTAAATGAACCTTTAATTGCTATTACTATTCAACAATCTGTTTTACAACAATCTATTGTTGCTGGAGAAAGAATATTTTTACTTATAGATTCACCAAGACAAAAATATGGAATAAACAGACAAAAATTTAAAAGTGGTAAAATATATATTAAAAATATTAGTTTTAGTTATAAAAATTCTACAAAAAATATACTTGAAAATATTAATATCAATATTCCCTCTAAAAATTTTGTTGCTTTCGTAGGACATACAGGGAGTGGTAAAAGTACTCTAGCACATTTATTAATGGGATATTATCCAATAAAAATAGGTAAAATATATTTAGATGAAAAACCTATTGATTCTATAAGTCATTCTGTTTTACGGAAAAATGTACTGATGGTTCAACAAGATCCAATTGTGCTTTCAGATACTGTCTTAGAAAATATAACTTTAGGCAGAAAAATACCTGAAGAAAAAATATGGAAAATACTAGATACTGTATCTCTTGCATCATTAGTAAAATCTATGCCAAACGGAATTCATTCTATATTAGGAGAAGAAGGTAATAATTTATCTGTAGGTCAAAAACAATTATTAGCTATTGCTAGAACATTAGTTATACGTCCTAAAATACTCATATTAGATGAAGCAACAGCTAATATTGATTCTGGAACAGAAAAACTGATTCAAAAAACACTATTATCTATAAGAAAAAAATCTACATTAGTTATGATTGCTCATAGACTTTCGACAATTATTGAAGCTGATGTAATTGTAGTTTTAAAAAAAGGAAGAATTATTGAATGGGGTACACATGAACAATTACTGAAGAAAAGAGATTCTTATTGGAAAATGTACAAATTTCAATTACCTAAAATTTAGGAGAATCTGTTAGCTGTATCAAACACCTGTATTAGCTGATGCGGCTGCTTCTTTCCAGATCTGACCAAGTATTCAATTTTACAGTGTTTGGAACTAACAGAAAACTCCATTTTTATATTTAATTATTTTTTATATAATTATGTATAAAAAATTTTATAAATTATATTGTCTATATTATATATAAAAAAAAAAATTACAACTAATATTTACAATTAATAATTAAATTTAATGCCAAACAATAAACTATATATTTTAAAAAATATTTTTTAAATAAGATTACTTTTATAATAGAATGAATATTGATAGCATAGTATTTTTATAAAAAATTATATCATCTTATATGAGTTATTATGAGTTATCAAATACTAGCAAGAAAATGGCGTCCACAATCTTTTCAAGAAATAATTGGTCAAAAACATATTGTCACTGCTATATCTAATGAATTGTCTCTACTACGTGTTCATCATGCATGGTTATTATCTGGTACAAGAGGTATTGGAAAAACAACAATTGCACGATTATTAGCTAAAAGTTTAAATTGTTACCAAGGAATTACATCAAATCCTTGTAGAAAATGTACTATATGTAAAGAAATTGAGAAAGGATTATGTCTAGACTTTATTGAAATAGATGCTGCTTCTCGAACAAAAGTAGAAGATATGAGAGAAGTATTAGATAATATTTATTATGCTCCATCTAAAAGTCGTTTTAAAATATATTTAATTGATGAAGTTCATATGCTTTCTCGTCATAGTTTTAATGCACTTCTTAAGACACTTGAGGAACCTCCTAAACATATTAAATTTATTTTAGCAACTACAGATATAGAAAAAATTCCTAAAACTATAATTTCTCGTTGTTTATCTTTTAAATTAAAAATTCTCTCTGAAGAAGATATTTTAAAACTATTAATATGTATTCTTAGAAAAGAATCAATTAAATTTGACGTAGAATCTTTAAAAAAAATATCTAATCGTGCTAAAGGAAGTATTAGAGATGCACTTAATTTATTAGAACATGCTATAAATTTAGGAAATGGAAGTATTAATACAAAAGATGTAATAGAAATATTAGGTATTCCTGATGAAAAATACTCTTTTCTATTGACTGATGCAGTATTAAAAAAAGATGTAACAAAAACATTATTTTTATTAAATGAAATAAGCAATAAAAGAGTAGAATGGGAAGAAGTTTTAATAGAAGTTTTATATTTTTTATATCATATTACCATGTCACAATCTTTTCCATTGATATGGCAAAAAAATATTACAGGAAATTATACAAATCAAATTCAAAAAATAGCAAAAAATATTAATAAAAATCAACTTCAATTATGTTATCAGATCGTAATAAACGGAAGAAAAGAATTAAAATTTTCTCCAAGTCAAAAAATAGGAGTGGAAATGACTTTACTACGAGCTATTAATACAATATAAAATATTTAAGAAAAATTATAATCAATAATTTAAAAAATAAAAATATTAATGATATGTTTACTTTATAATACAAAATGATAAATAAAACTAAAAAAAATAAAATATATAACAAGATAATTAATAAAAATTATATTTCTCAAGAAACAATATTGTTATTACAAAATAGAAATGAATTATTAAAAAAAAGATCTGTCTGTAAAGAAAATATAAAAATAATTAATTTCAATAAAATGTATTCAAGACCAAAAAATTTTTTTTATGAGTTAAATCTATTCAAAGACGATCATAATCTAATAATTTTAAAAAAAATAAAAGAAATAGATCCTTGGTATTCACAAATATGTAAATTAAAAAAAATATCAAGAATTGCTGAACAATTAGCGATAAACACTTCATATAAAAATACTTTAGGATATTGGAATATATATTTAATAGATAAAAAAAAATATTTAATCAACAACAATGCATGGACTATATTAAAAAATAATCTTAGCACTATTACTAAAAAAAGAATTAAATTGATTATCAAAAAAAAAAATATACTAGATAGATTAACTCCTTATGAATGGTTTGATAAAATACATAAAGCAAAAATCTTGAAAGAATATTCTTTATTAATACAAGATCCTAATGTCCAATTTTTAAAAAAAGAATTTAATACAGAATTTCAACAAAAAAATATTAATTTTATTTAAATATGTTATATAAAAAATTTAATATTAATAACAGCGAGAATAATATGTTTACTAAAAATGGATTAGGAAATTTAATGAAGCAAGCACAACAAATGCAAGACAAAATGGCAAAAATACAAGAAGAAATAGCAAATATGGAAGTAACAGGAGAAGCTGGTGCTGGATTAGTTAAAGTAACTATTAATGGAGCACATAATTGTAGACGTGTAGAAGTAGATCCTAGTTTACTTCATAATGATGATAAAGATATGTTGGAAGATTTAGCAGCTGCTGCATTTAATGATGCAGCACGAAGAATCTCTGAAGTGCAAAAAAAGAAAATGTCTTCTATATCTACAGGAGTACCTCTTCCAAATGGTTTTAATATACCTGTATAAATAGAATAGTACAAACAAAAAAAATAATATCATTTTTTGAAGAACTATTTTAATCTGAAAACATCATTATAATTTTAAAAGAGATATTTCTATGAAAACAGAAAAAAAAGAAGTATATCATTTTCAATCAGAAGTAAAGCAATTACTACATTTAATGATTCATTCATTATATTCTAATAAAGAAATTTTTTTACGAGAACTAATATCTAATGCATCAGATGCAATAGATAAATTAAGATTCGAATCTATATCATTACCAACATTATATGAAAATGATAGTAATATGAAAATTCAAATATCTATCAATAAAGCGCAAAAAACACTGATCATTAGTGATAATGGTATTGGTATGACTCGTCAGGAAACAATTGAAAATCTTGGTACTATTGCGAAATCAGGAACTAAATCTTTTCTAGAATCTTTAGAAAAAAAAGAAAATCAAAAAAATGAACTTATTGGACAGTTTGGAGTAGGTTTTTATTCATCTTTTATTGTATCAGAAAAAGTTTCTGTAAGAACTAGATTTGCTGGAGCAAAAAATAATGAAGGAACACTATGGGAATCCTCAGGAGAAGGTGAATACAATATTAAGAATATTATAAAAAAAACAAAAGGAACAGAAATCACTCTATTCTTAAAAAAAGAAGAAGAAGAATTTTTAGAAATTTGGCGTATTAAAAATATAATTAGTAAATATTCTGATCATATCACTGTCCCCGTATACATTCAAAATTATGATGAAAAAAACAAAACATATTTTTGGGAGCAAATTAATAAAGCTCAAGCATTATGGACAATAAATAAGTCTTCTATTAAAGAAGAAGAATATAAAGATTTTTATAAACATTTAACGAATGACCAAAATGATCCACTTGTATGGAGTCATAATCGAGTAGAAGGAAATCAAGAGTATATTAGTTTATTATTTGTTCCTGAAAAAGCAGCTTGGGATATATGGAATAGAGATAACAAACATGGTTTAAAATTATATGTAAAACGTGTTTATATTATGGATAATTATCAAGAATTCCTTCCTAATTATTTACGATTTATAAGAGGGTTAATTGATTCTAGTGATTTACCTTTAAATATTTCTCGTGAAATACTACAAGATAACGCTATTACAGAAAACTTAAAAAAAGCATTGACTAAAAGGTCATTGAGTATGCTTGAAAAATTATCAAAAGATTCTGATGAAAAATATCAAATTTTTTGGAATCAATTTGGACTGATCTTAAAAGAAGGACCTGCAGAAGATCACGAAAATTTATCAAAAATTGCTAATCTTTTACGTTTTACGTCTATTAAAAATAATAATCATAAACAAAATATGTCATTGAAAACATATATAAGTAATATGGATTCAAAACAAGAAAAAATATATTATATTACTGCTGATAGCTATAAATCTGCAAAGAATAGTCCTCATTTAGAATTATTTAATAAAAAAAATATTGATGTTTTACTACTATCTGATCGAATAGATGAATGGATGATGAATTATCTTATTGAATTTGAAGGAAAAAAATTCCAATCTATTAGTAAAGAAGATTCATCATTAAACAAATTAACAGAAGATAAGAAGATAAAAAATAACGAACTATCAATAGAAATATTAGAATTTTTAAAAAAAGTAAAAACAATACTTGGAGATAAAGTAAAAGACGTAAGATTAACAAATCGCTTAACAGAAACACCATGTGTTGTACTGAGTGATTCTAATGAAATGACTACACAAATGGCTAAACTTTTTTCTGCAGCAGGACAATCTGTTCCAGAACTAAAATATATCTTTGAAATTAATCCAGAACATACATTAATAAAAAAAATATCTCTAATTAATAATGAAAATCAATTAAATGAATGGATTGAATTATTATTAGATCAAGCACTTTTAGCTGAAAAAGGTAATTTAGAAAACCCACATAAATTTATTTCTAGAATGAATAAATTGCTTCTTACATAATAAAAAGTATGATTACTACTACTATAGTAGTAATCTTAAAATTAAGATAAATAAAATAAGAAATAATTATGCGTATTGTTTTATTAGGTGCACCTGGTACAGGTAAAGGAACGCAAGGAAGATTTATTTCAGAAACATATAATATTCCACAAATATCTACAGGTGATATTTTACGAGAAAGTATCTATTCAAAAGATGAAATAGGTAATATTGTAAAAAAAACAGTTCAAGAAGGAAAATTAGTTTCTGACAATATCGTATGTAATTTAGTTAAAAAAAGAATTCAAAAAAAAGACTGTAATAATGGTTTTTTATTAGATGGTTTTCCAAGAACAATTGCACAAGCACATTACTTATCTAGTAATAAAATAAAAATAGATTATGTAATAGAACTTAGAGTGCCATATACATCAATATTAGAACGCATATCTGGCAGAAGAATACATACTAAATCAGGAAGAATATATCATATAAAATTTAATCCACCAAAAATAGAAGATAAAGATGATTTGACTGGAGAACCACTAGTAATCAGAAAAGATGATGAGAAAGAAAGTATTATAAAAAGGCTAAAAGAATATGAAAAAATGACTTATCCGGTAATTACATACTATATAGATAAAGAAAAATTTGGAACATTAAGATTTTTTAAAATTAATGCTGTACATCCGTCATTAATTATTAAAAAACAAATAGATGCTATATTAAAAAATGATTTTATTACATAATAAAATATAATCATATTTTTGCGTTCTACAGGATTTGAACCTGTGACCTACGGCTTAGAAGGCCGTTGCTCTATCCAACTGAGCTAAGAACGCATAAATAATTTTATTCAATAAAATTTAACATTAATATAGTATATATGCAACTAAATTAAAATTATTTTTAATATATTTGTTAATAATTTATACATATATAAAAAAATAATTTTTTATACTTTATTATTCAATAATACATCAAAAATTAATCGAGTCACTTAATAATGTCAGCAATAATTATAGATGGTAATAAAATAGCAAAAAAAATAGAATTAAGTATTTTAAAAAAAGTAAATGAAAGAAAAAAAAATGGGAAAAAAATACCTGGATTAGCAATGATTTTAGTCGGAACAAATACACCTTCTCAAATTTATGTAAACAAAAAAAAAATAGCTTGTAAAAATGTTGGTTTTTTTTCAGAATGCTGGAATTTTCCTGATAATATTAGTGAAAAAGAAATATTAAATTTAATCAATAAATTAAATTATGATAAAAAAATAGATGGAATTTTAATACAATTACCACTTCCTAATCAAATAAATCCTATAAAGATTCTAGGTAGTATTAAACCAGATAAAGATGTAGATGGTTTTCATCCATATAATACAGGTTCTTTATGTCAAAGAACGCCTAAATTAAGAGCATGCACACCTAAAGGAATTATAACCATGTTAAAATATAATAATATAAAAACTCATGGTTTGCATGCAGTAATGATAGGAGCATCTAATATAGTCGGAAGACCAATGAGTCTAGAACTTTTATTGGCAGGATGTACAACAACTGTAACACATCGTTTTACTACTAATTTAAAACAACATGTAAAATATGCAGATTTATTAATTGTAGCAGTTGGTAAACCTAAATTTTTAAAAGGCGAATGGATTAAAGATGGATCTATAGTAATAGATGTTGGAATTAATCGATTAAATAATGGGCATATAGTAGGTGATGTAGATTTTGAAACAGCTTATTTAAAAGCATCTTATATTACCCCTGTACCAGGAGGCGTTGGTCCTATGACTGTTGCAACATTACTTCAAAACACATTAGAAGCATGTGAAAAATATCACGATTGTTAAGTAAAATTATATAATATTTTATTATTTTTTTCGCCATATTGTTTTATTAGGTAAATCTTCTAAAATTATGTCTAAAGACATTAATACGTGTCTTAACTTATCTGCTTCTTTCCATGATTTATATCGTCTTGCAATATCTCGTTTATTGATTAAAAATTCAATTTTTTTTATCATTTTTTTGTCTAACATAGATTTTTTTTGTAAAAAAAATTCTGGATCTTGTGATAATAGACCTAAACAATTAGCTAACGATTGTAATACAAAAGAAAGTTGATTTGCTATTAACATATTTTGTTTTTTAAAAATATTAATTCTATTAGCTAATTGAAAAAAAACAGAAAATACTCGAGGAGTATTAAAATCATCGTTCATTGCATTATAAAAATCTAATACAAAATTTTTACCTGCTTCAACATTAGCATATGGATTAGTATTATATAATGCTGTATATAAATATTTTAATGAGTTGTATGCTTGTTTTAAATTGTTTTCTGAATAATAAATAGGATGCCTATAATGTGTTGATAGAAAAAAATAACGTAAAACTTCAGCATTATAATCTTTTAGTATATTTCTTAAAAGATAAACATTACCTAAAGATTTAGACATTTTTTGATTATTTATAATCACTACACCTGTATGCATCCAAAAATTTATTTTTGAATTTTTATCAAAAGATATAGATTGAGATCTTTCATTTTCATGATGAGGAAAAAGTAGATCAGAACCACCCCCATGAATATCTACTAAACCATGAAAAAGAGTACTATTGATAGTACTACATTCAATATGCCAACCAGGACGACCTTTGCCCCATGGAGAATCCCAAGAATATTCTTCTTTTTTAGACTTTTTCCAAAGTACAAAATCTAAAGGATTTTTTTTTATATTTTTGAATACAATATGAGATTCAGATTTTAGTGATTTTAAAGATTGACGAGATAACTTTCCATAATTATGATCACTATCTACAGAAAAAACTACATCTCCATCATAATTAATATATGCGTGTTTATTTTTTATTAATTTCGTGATCATGATAATTATATCATTTATATAATCTGTAACACGTGGCTCTTGATCAGGAGCTAAAATACCTAATGCAAAAAAATCTTTATTCATTTCTTTAATCATTAAGTCAGTAAATACATTAATATCAATATTATTTTTTATCGATTTTAAAATAATTTTATCATCAATATCAGTAATATTACGAACATATTTTACTTTAAAACCAGTATGACGTAAATAACGAACTATCATATCAAAAGCAACAAAAGTACGTCCATGTCCAATATGACACAAATCGTATACAGTAACACCGCATACATATAAATTAATCTTGTTTTTATTAATAGGTTCGAAAAATTCTTTTGTTTTAGTAAGCGTGTTAAAAATTTTTAACATGATGCATCGTCCTAAAAAATATATTTTAAGAAAATAACATAAAATATATTATTTTCTATATTATCAATGTGATAAAATGATAAATTACTATAATTTATTAGAAGTATTAGTAAAAAATGCTTAAATATTTTATAAATAAAAACAATACTTGTTTTTAATAAAACATAAATTATTCATTCGCGTAATTATATAATTACTTATAATATTTTCAACTTTCATCTAAAATTATAAAAAAATCTGGAATTAATGATGAAAACAAAATTAAGAGAAATGTTAAAATTCCCTTGTTTTTTTACTTATAAGATAATTGGTTTAGCACAGCCTGAACTTATCGACCAAATAATTAAAGTCATTCAAATTCAGATTCCTGGAGATTATACACCTCAAGTCAAGTCAAGCAATAGAGGAAACTATCTTTCTGTATCAATTACAATATGTGCTGAAAATTTTGAACAAATTGAGATTTTATATCACGAAATTAGCAAAATTAATATAGTTAGAATAGTTTTATGAAAAATATTTTTTAGTATAGTACAGCCCTATTAAAGAGCCGTACTATAAAGAACATACTTATATGCTTAGTAAAAACATATTTATGTCTATATTGTGTAACATTAAATAATTTTACAAACTAACAACATTAGCAGCAGATGGTCCTTTTGCTCCTTCAGTAATTTCAAATTCAACACTTTGACCTTCTGCTAAAGTTTTAAATCCATTACTTTGTATAGCTGAAAAATGAACAAATACATCTTTACTTCCATCTTCTGGAGTAATAAAACCAAAACCTTTAGATTCATTAAACCACTTCACATTACCTTTAATCTTGGACATCTATATTACCTTCACATGAAAAAAATATACTAAATTGAAAAAAAAAGATTAATACATAATTATTAATGATTTTTTTATATTAAAAATCATAATTTAAAAAAATAAATTATAAATAGATTAACATGTAAATCTACTGTTAGCTAGAAAGTAATTTATTTTAAATACAAAAAAACCCGAAAAAAATTTCGGGTTTTTTTTTGCCTGGATGTTACCTACTCTCACACGGGGAGGCCCCGTACTACCATTGGCGTTGAAGCGTTTCACTTCTGAGTTCGGAATGGATTCAGGTGGTACCACTACACTATTTTTACCAGGCATTTTAATAAAGTTTTATGTTATTAAAATACATTAATACAGTAATAAATTCAGTAAAACAAGCTTTGTATTAAATTTATTTTAAAAACACCTCTGGTGTTGTAAGGTTAAGCCTCTCGGGTCATTAGTACTAGTTAGCTCAACATATCACTATGCTTACACACCTAGCCTATCAACGTCGTAGTCTTCAACGTCCCTTCAGTAAACATCTCTGTTTCAGGGAAGATTAATCTTGGGGCAAGTTTCGTGCTTATATGCGTTCAGCGCTTATCTTTTCCGCATTTAGCTACCGGGCAATGCCATTGGCATGACAACCCGAACACCAGTGATGCGTCCACTTCGGTCCTCTCGTACTAGAAGCAGCTCCCCTCAATCTTCCAGCGCCCACGGCAGATAGGGACCGAACTGTCTCACGACGTTCTAAACCCAGCTCGCGTACCACTTTAAATGGCGAACAGCCATACCCTTGGGACCTGCTTCAGCCCCAGGATGTGATGAGCCGACATCGAGGTGCCAAACACCGCCGTCGATATGAACTCTTGGGCGGTATCAGCCTGTTATCCCCGGAGTACCTTTTATCCGTTGAGCGATGGCCCTTCCATTCAGAACCACCGGATCACTAAGACCTGCTTTCGCACCTGCTCGCGTTATCACGCTCACAGTCAAACTGGCTTATGCCTTTGCACTAACCTCACGATGTCCGACCGTGATTAGCCAATCTTCGTACTCCTCCGTTACTCTTTGGGAGGAGACCGCCCCAGTCAAACTACCCACCAGACACTGTCTCTGTACCGGATTACGGCACTAGGTTAGAATACCGAATTTTAAAGGGTGGTATTTCAAGTTTGGCTCCATTAAAACTAGCGATTTAATTTCATAGCCTCCCACCTATCCTACACATTAAAATTTAGAATTCAGTGTCAAGCTATAGTAAAGGTTCACGGGGTCTTTCCGTCTTGCCGCGGATATACTGCATCTTCACAGCAATTTCAATTTCACTGAGTCCCAGGTGGAGACAGCCTGGCCATCATTACGCCATTCGTGCAGGTCGGAACTTACCCGACAAGGAATTTCGCTACCTTAGGACCGTTATAGTTACGGCCGCCGTTTACCGGGGCTTCAGTCTAGAGCTTTAAGTTTCCTTTGACTCCTTCGATTAACCTTCCGGCACCGGGCAGGCGTCACACCGTATACTTCCACTTTCGTGTTTGCACAGTGCTGTGTTTTTAATAAACAGTTGCAGCCAGCTGGTATCTTCGACTAGTTTCAGCTATAGAAGTAAATTCTTTTACTTAGTACTAGCGTGCCTTCTCCCGAAGTTACGGCACTATTTTGCCTAGTTCCTTCACCTGGGTTCTCTCAAGCGCCTTAGTATTCTCTACTTAACCACCTGTGTCGGTTTAGGGTACGATTTAATTTTACCTGATGCTTAGAGGCTTTTCTTGGAAGCGTGGTATCAGTTACTTCATCACCTTAATGATTCGTCATCATGCCTCAGATTAAAGATAACCGGATTTGCCTAATTATCATACCTACACATTTAAACCAGGATAACCGTCACCTGGATAACTTAACCTTCTTCGTCCCCACTTCGCAGTAATATTAAGCACAGGAATATTAACCTGTTGTCCATCGACTACGCTTTACAGCCTCGCCTTAGGTGTCGGCTTACCCTGCCCCGATTAACGTTGGACAGGAAACCTTGGTTTTTCGGCGAGCAGGTTTTTCACCTGCTTTATCGTTACTCATGTCAGCATTCGCACTTCTGATACCTCCAATATATTTTACAATATATCTTCATTGGCTTACAGAACGCTCCCCTACCCAGCAAAAAATATATTTTTGCTGCCGCAGCTTCGGTGCATAGTTTTAGCCCCGTTACATCTTCCGCGCAGGCCGACTTGACCAGTGAGCTATTACGCTTTCTTTAAATGATGGCTGCTTCTAAGCCAACATCCTGGCTGTTTATGCCTTCCCACATCGTTTCCCACTTAACTATGACTTTGGGACCTTAGCTGGCGGTCTGGGTTGTTTCCCTTTCCACAACGAACGTTAGCACCCGCTGTGTGTCTCCCGTGATAGCATTCTACGGTATTCGGAGTTTGCATCGAGTTGGTAAGCCGGGATGGCCCCCTAGTCGAAACAGTGCTCTACCCCCGTAGATGAATTCACGAGGCGCTACCTAAATAGCTTTCGGGGAGAACCAGCTATCTCCCGGTTTGATTGGCCTTTCACCCCTAGCCATAGGTCATCCGCTGATTTTTCAACATCAGTCGGTTCGGTCCTCCAGTTGGTTTTACCCAACCTTCAACCTGCCCGTGGCTAGATCACCGGGTTTCGGGTCTGTACCCTGCAACTTAACGCCTATTTAGGACTCGGTTTCCCTTCGGCTCCCCTATTTGGTTAACCTTGCTACAGAGTACAAGTCGCTGACCCATTATACAAAAGGTACGCAGTCACAAATTATTTTAAAAATATGCTTCCACTGCTTGTACGTACACGGTTTCAGGTTCTATTTCACTCCCCTCGCCGGGGTTCTTTTCGCCTTTCCCTTACGGTACTAGTTCACTATCGGTCAGTCAGGAGTATTTAGCCTTGGAGGATGGTCCCCCCATATTCAAACAGGATTTCTCGTGTCCCGCTCTACTTTTCGAACTCACAATAATAAATTATTTCGTATACTGGGCTATCACCTTGTATCGCTGATTTTTCCAAATCATTCTACTGTAATTTAAATTGATTATAGTTCTGGGCTGTTCCCCTTTCGCTCGCCACTACTAAGGGAATCTCGGTTGATTTCTTTTCCTCAAGGTACTTAGATGTTTCAGTTCCCTTGGTTTGCTTTATTAACTTATTTAATTCAGTTAATAATGATGCATTAAACTGCATCGGGTTTCCCCATTCGGATATCGACGGTTATTACGCTTCATATCAGCTTGCCGACGCTTTTCGCAGATTTGCACGTCCTTCATCGCCTCTGACTGCCAAGGCATTCACCATGTACGCTTATTTGCTTAACCTTACAACCCACAGGTGTTTTTTAAAAAAATAAGTTATTTATGCTTGTTTTCCGAATTTTTAAAGAGCTTTATAGTAATTAAAAATACAATGTTACTTTAAGTTATCTTGAGAATATCACAATAATTTAAATTAGTATATATTATTTTTTAAATAATTTTTTTATTTATCGTCCCCTAGGGGATTTGAACCCCTGTTGCCGCCGTGAAAGGGCGATGTCCTAGACCTCTAGACGAAGGGGACTATATATAAAAAAATTTTTTTATTTTTTTAAAACTACTATTTTTTTAAAGACTAATATAAATAATACAGATCGAAAAAAAAGAGTCAAGTATTTTCTTTATTATCTTCACTATTAGTTAAAATATTAGAGTATTTATAAAAAAATATTTTTATATTTAATAATTTTTATTTAAAAGATTAATAATATAATCTGTTTCTGGAAACTGATTATGCCATAAAAAAAAAGAATGAGAAGCTTGAAAAACTAACATTCCGATGCCATTAGAAACAGATTTATATCCTTTTTTAATACACCAATTGATAAAAGGTGTATTATCAAATTGATAATTCATATCATAAAAACAAGTATGAGAAGAAATACAAGATAAAGGAAAAAAATCTTCTTTTTTTTCAATATTTTTAGATGTAGCATTAATAACTAAGTCAAATTTTTTAGTACTTGATAAACATGGATCAAAAACATTTACTTTTCCATATTTATTAAATTGTGTAACTAATTTTTGAGCATTTAATGAAGTTCTATTCAAAATAAATATTGAACATCCAAAAGATAAAAGAGGAAAAATAACACCTTTAGCAGCACCACCAGCACCGAGTATAAGTATTGAATATTGTTTTTTTATAAAATTTAATCTTATTAAATCAGATAATAATCCAATTCCATCAGTATTATCGCCTAAAATACATTCATTATTTACTTTTTTTAATGTATTGACAGATTGAGCAATTTTTGCTCTTTCTGTTAATTGATGAGATAAAGAAAAAGCTTCTTCTTTAAATGGAGCAGTAATATTTGCTCCAAGTCCATCTTTTTGAAAAAAATCAGATAAAGAAAAATTAAAATTACTTAATAGTACATTATAAGATGTATAAGTATGAAGTAAACCTGTTTGTTTTGAAAAAAAATTATGAATTTGAGGAGATTTGCTATGATCTACAGGGTTACCAAATAAAGCATAATTAAATTTTTTATTTTTAAACATTTCGGATTAACTTTCCATTAATAATATTAATAATCTGAGAAGGATTTTTTTCGCTACCTATCTTTCCATTTAATAGTGGAAAATCTTTTCCAAAATTTTTAAAAAGTTCTTCACGAGTCACACACGGATATTTCTTGGTAATATTAGCACTGGTAGATATTAGCGCTTTTCCAAAAGAATTACATAATTTTATTATATCTACATGAGCACTTATTCGTACAGCTACAGTATTAAATTTACCAGTTAACCAATAAGGAGTTCTAGGATGCGCTGGAAGTAAAAATGTAAATGGTCCTGGCCAATGAAAAAAAATTTTTTTTCTTTGATTATGTAATAATTTATTTTCATCAATATACATTTTTATCTGATGAAAATTTGAAGCTACTAATATAAAACCTTTTTCTATACTTCTTTTTTTTAAATCCAATAATTTTTTTACAGCTATTTCGCTATTTGGATCACAACCTAGTCCAAACATAGATTCTGTAGGATATGCAATTACATTTTCACTATTTAACATCTCTATACAATGAAGTAAAGAATCTGAAAAATAAAATTTTTCCATCAATATTTTCTCACCATAAAAAAATTATATTATTTTTTACTAAAATATTTAATGAATAATTTCTTCTTTAAAATTAAATAACAAATTTTCAAGTTTTTGATAAACTGTTTCACATCCAGGAACATTAAATAACACAATTAATATAATCCATTTTAAATCTTCAAGATTTAATTCATTGATGTCTAAATCCATAATTCTTTCAATAATCATTTCACGTGTATCTAATGTTAATATCTCTAATTGTTCTAAAAAAAGTATAAAACCACGACAATCAGCATTTAACTTAAAAGATTCTGCTTCTGTATAAATTCGAATAGAAATTTGTTTTGATAGCGTATTTATAGATGAAATAATATTATTTTTATGAGAAGATAAATTTTTTAACCAGCGTAAAGCATTATAAATATCTCTTTGTTCAAAACCTATATCTGATAAATCATTGGTTAAACTATCATAATCAATAGAAATTTTTGATTTACTGTGTACATAGGTTTCAAACAAATATATTAATATATCAAACATTACGTCCTCAATCACATATTAAAAAATTTAAATATTTAGTAATATATTCTTACATATCACTTTATCATGAGTATGATTAATATATAATATGCAAAATATTATCATATACTGTAAATAAATTTTGATAAATAGCATTTAGCATCGTAAAAAAATTATATTTATTTTAAAATAAAAAAATATAAAAAATAATACTAGTAAACTTTTAATTATAATAAAAAAGTTTATACTAATATATAAAATTCAATAATTTTATATTTAAATAGATATGTCTTTATTAAAAATACTATATTATCCAGATAAACGTTTAAGACTAATTGCGAAACCTATAGATAAAATCAATAAAAGTATAAAAAATATTGCAAATAATATGCTTTATACAATGTATAAAGAAGAAGGAATCGGTTTAGCCGCAACTCAAGTAAATATTCAATTACAAATTATTGTAATTAATAAAATAGAACAACAAAAAACTAATTTAGTATTAATCAATCCTAAAATTATAAAAAAAGAAGGTAATATTAGCATTGAAGAAGGATGCCTATCAATTCCAGATTATCGTGCCTCTGTTCCAAGAGCAAATTATGTCAAAGTTCAAGCTATTAATTTATATGGTGAAAAAATAGAAATAGAAGCAGAATCAATCTTATCTATTTGTATACAGCATGAAATAGATCATCTAAAAGGTAAACTATTTATTGATTATCTATCAAAATTTAAACAAGAAAGACTTAAAAAAAAATTTGAAAAAATAAACAAGAAAAGAAAAATAGTATTTTAATAAAGGAATGAAACAAACTTGAAAAAATTAAAGATTATTTTTGCTGGTACTGCATATTTTTCTGCAGAACATCTAAAAGCATTAATTAGTTCTTCATATAAAGTAATATCAGTAATTACTCAACCAGATTTACCTTCTGGACGAGGACAAAAAATTATTTTTTCTCCTGTTAAAAAAATATCTATTATCAATAAAATTCCTATTTTACAACCTATGAATTTAAATGATAAAATATTTCAAGACAAACTATTGTTATTAAATGCAGACATACTAATCGTAGTATCTTATGGTAAAATAATACCTAAAAAACTTCTTACTATGTTTCCTCAAGGATGTATCAATGTCCACGCTTCATTGTTACCTCGATGGAGAGGAGCTACACCCATTCAGTCAGCAATTTTATACGGTGATAAAAAAACAGGTATCAGCATTATAAAAATGAATGAAAAAATTGATTCTGGAACTATAATAAATCAAAAAGAATGCAATATATCCATAAAAGATACTACTTATAGCTTATCTATTAAATTAATAAAATTTGGAATTCAAGCATTATTAGAAGTCTTAGAAAAAATTAATACTCATACTATTGTTGAAAATAAGCAAAATGAAAAATATGTAGTTTTATCAAAAAAAATATATAAAAAAGATGCATTATTAAATTGGAATATAGAAGCCGAAAAATTAGATCGATTAATACGGGCATTTAATCCATGGCCCATCTCTTATTTTATACTAAAAAACCAGACTATCAAAGTATGGCAAGCCAAAGTAGTTCCTTTTATAAAAACAAATGCCTGCATAGGAGAAATTATCTCATCTAATAGCGATGGTATTCAAATAAATACATCTTATCAAATATTAAATATTGAAAAATTACAATTTCCTGGAAAAAAAATTATGGATGTTAAACAAATTCTTCTTTCAAAAAAAAAATTATTTCAAACTGGTACTATTATATAAAAAACATAATTAATGTATCAGTAGAATTTTGTTATTTTTTTTTAAAAAATATTTTATATAATAGATAAGCAAACGGTATCGTTCCGTTTGCTATATATGAAAACAAACATTATTCTTTCTAATTAAAGATTATATATTTAAATATTTTTAAACATATTTATAAAAAAAGAACTATCAATAATATGTTATTTTTCTATTATTTCCGTTTTTTTATTTTTTTTAACACGATCAACTAATTCTATATAAGCCATTGGAGCTTTATCTCCAGATCGAAATCCACATTTTAAAATACGTGTATAACCTCCTAATCTAGTAAAAAAACTAGGTCCTAATGTTTTAAATAATTTTGCTACTACCTCATTGTTACGAATACGAGAAAATAATAATCTTCTATGTGCGACTGTATCAATTTTAGATAAAGTAATCATTGGTTCAACAATTCGACGTAATTCTTTTGCTTTAGCCAATGTTGTTTTTATAATTTCATGTACAAATAATGAACATGCCATATTTTTTAACATAGCATTTAGATGACTACGATTACGATTTAATTGACGACCACTTTTTCGATGACGCATAAGTTCATTCCTTTTACTAATATAAATATTAAATACAATACACATTATTCATCTATAATACTTGATGGTGGCCAGTTTTCTAATCTCATACCAAGAGATAAACTTCGAGCAGCTAATATATCTTTAATTTCAGTTAAAGATTTCTTTCCTAAATTAGGAGTTTTTAAAAGCTCTACTTCAGTTCTTTGTACTAGATCACCAATATAATGTATTGATTCTGCTTTAAGACAATTAGCAGATCGGACTGTTAATTCTAAATCATCTACTGGACGCAATAAAATTGGTTCAAATTCAGGTTTTTCTTCTTTGATCTCAGGTTCACTCACATCTCTTAAATCAACAAATGCTTCTAATTGTTCTGATAAAATCGTTGCTGCACGTCGAATAGCTTCTTCCGGATCAATTGTACCATTAGTTTCTATTTCAATTATCAACTTATCTAAATCTGTTCTTTGTTCTACACGTGCAGCTTCTACATTATAAGCAATTCGATCTATAGGACTATAACAAGCATCCACTAGTAAACAACCAATTGGCCGAATATCATCTTCTGTATGCACTCTAGCAGCAGCAGGAATATAACCTCTTCCACGTTCTACTTTTATTTTCATTTTTATAGAAGAATGTTTATACGTTAAGTTACAAATTACATGATCTGGTTTAATAATTTCAACATCACCATCATGCATAATATCTGCAGCAGTCACTGAACCAATTCCAGTTTTATGTAATGTGAGAAAAACTTCATCTTTACCATATACTTTTACAGCTAATCCTTTTAAATTCAACAATATTTCTAAAATATCTTCTTGTACACCTTCTTTAGTACTATACTCATGAAGAACTCCATCAATTTCAACTTCGGTAACTGCACATCCAGGCATGGAAGACAGAAGAATTCTACGGAGTGCATTTCCAAGTGTATGGCCAAATCCTCTTTCTAATGGCTCTAAAGTAACTTTAGTATGAGTTTCACTAATTTGCTCAATATCAACTAATCGTGGCTTTAAAAAACCCATAATAGAATTCTGCATATAATCCTCTCTTTGAATAGTAAACTTTACTATTTTGAATAAAGTTCAACAATCAAATGTTCGTTGATTTCTGCAGACAAATCAGAACGTTCAGGAAAACGCTTAAAAAGACCTTCCATTTTATTTAAATCTACTTCCATCCAAATTGGTTTTTCTCTTTGCTCAACTAATTCTAAGGAAGCTTTGATCCGTGATTGACTTTTAGATTTATCTCTAATAGATACACGATCATTAGGAGATATTTGATATGAAGCAATATTAACAACATGATTATTGACTAGAATAGATTTATGATTAATTAATTGTCTTGATTCAGCACGAGTACAACCAAAACCCATACGATAAACTACATTATCTAATCTACTTTCTAATAACAGTAATAAATTTGCTCCAGTATTACCTTTAAAACGAGCTGCCATTTTATAATATCTTTTAAATTGACGCTCTAAAATACCATACAAACGACGTACCTTTTGCTTTTCACGTAATTGAACAGCATAGTCAGACAATCTAGGCTTTCTAATACCATGTTGTCCTGGAGGTTGTTCTAATTTACATTTTGATTCTATTGAACGAAGTCCTGATTTTAAAAATAAATCAGTACCTTCACGTCGACTTAATTTTAATTTCGGACCTAAATATTTTGCCATTTTATTCTCCAGTAGTTCCTAAAAAAATTAAACACGACGTTTTTTAGGAGGACGGCAACCATTATGAGGAATTGGTGTCACATCAGTAATATTTGTAATACGGAAACCAGCAGCATTTAAAGCTCGAATAGTAGACTCTCTACCTGGACCAGGACCTTTAACCATAACTTCTAAGTTTTTTATACCATAATCTTTTACTATTTCTGCACAACGTTCAGCAGCAATTTGAGCAGCAAAAGGAGTTGATTTTCGAGATCCTCTAAAACCAGAACCACCAGAAGTCGCCCAACCCAAAGCATTACCTTGTCTATCTGTAATAGTTACAATAGTATTATTAAAAGATGCATGAACATGCGCTATACCATCTAAAATTTGTTTTTTTACACGTTTA